>JAYTHR010000444.1:0-27450 GCA_043732425.1 Bdellovibrionales bacterium | reverse complement strand
GCGCGTCAGCTATAACGAATACGATGTGAATAGTTTTCGCGCCTCGAAAATGAGTTTTCTGTATGCTTTAACATTACCGGATGCGGGTTCTCAGTTTCCGCTTTATTTTGGTGCTGCCGCAGGTGGCGGAGTTTTCTTAAAGCAGGTTCCTGACAAATCTCCGCTGAGTTTGGATTACCAAATGTATTTAGGCCTTCGTTTGTTTAATGTGATGGATACGGCTGGTTTTTACGTTGAAGGTGGTTTAAAGAATCATTTGCTTCTGACAAGCGACGGGCAACTGAATGGGACATTCATTTCTGCCGGAGCCGTATTTACTTTTTAGTTCGACGTAAAGGCCGTTTTTAGACCCGCAGAAAGTTTGGTTCTCATGTTTGATTCGTTACACTTCCATCTTGTTGATGCCGTCGTTCAGTCTTTGGAAGAAATTTTTTTTGAACATCGTTACGCCGATAAAATCATTGAAAAATTATTTAAAAAAAATCGCAAATGGGGCGCGCGTGATCGCAAATTTGTGGCCGAAACTATTTACGAAATTGTTCGCCACAAACGGCGATTAGAATTTATTGCGAACGGCGATCATCCTTGGGATTTAGTAGCCGCTTATTTTATTCAAACCCGTGGTGAACTTCCAGACTGGCAAGAGTTCGACCAAATTCAGGTAGCTGAATTGAAAAAAAGAAATTCCATGGAAAAATCGCCCGAAGTGGCTAATTCTTTTCCCGATTGGTTGCATCTTTTGGGAAAAAATGAATTCGGTGATCAGTGGACTCCGCTTATGAACGCGCTCAACAAGCCCGCCGAAGTTTTTTTGCGAACGAACACTTTAAAAACAAATCGCGAAGACCTAATTGCTGAATTAGCGAAAGAAGAAATTGAGTGCGAAAAAGTTGATTCCAACGATTTTATTTTTCCTGTTTGCGTTCGTCTTAAGAAAAGAAAAAATGTTTTTATCACGGCGGCATTTCGTAAAGGCCTGTTTGAAATGCAAGACGCAGCTTCGCAACAAGTGGCTGGGCTGCTGCAGGTCGAGCCCGGGCTTCGCGTGGTCGATGCCTGCGCGGGGGCTGGTGGAAAGTCTTTGCACTTAGCCGCGCTGATGAAAAATAAAGGCAAAATTATTTCCATGGATATTCATGAATGGAAATTAAAAGAACTCAAAACCCGCGCCGCTCGGGGCGGAGTCGACATCATCGAGACGAAGTTGATTGAGGGTTCTAAAACAATTAAGCGCTTAGAAGGCTCGTTCGATCGCGTGCTACTCGATGTTCCGTGTTCGGGGTTAGGAGTCTTACGCCGTAATCCTGATACAAAATGGAAACTCACTTTGACCGAGATCGAGCGATTGCAGACTCTGCAAAAAGAAATTATTTCTGATTATTCGAAATTATGTAAGCCGGGCGGGGCGATGGTTTACGCCACGTGCAGTATTTTACATCGTGAAAATGAAGAGCAAGTGAAATGGTTTTTAGCATCTCCAGAAGGGGCCAACTGGAAACTAGAAACTGAGATTCGTGTCTGGCCCCAGCGCCACGGATTTGATGGTTTTTACGGTGCACGATTAAGAAAAAATTTCTGAATTCGGTCCTAGAAGAATATTTTTAGGCCCACCTTGGTTCCGGTTCTTTGCAGCGTGGTGTCTATCGAATTAAGGCGTGATCCTTGACGCTCTTGATACCAGTCGCCAAATAATCGAAGTGCGCCGTACTCGATGAATGCTCCGGCTTCTAACTGATCGGATTGAGTGTCACCGTAGTAAGATTCTGATGTGGGTAAATAATAACGATAATGCCCCTGAATTCCAAAATACTTTGTCATGTAAAGTTGCAACGTGACTGCCGGAAAACTTTGATTCAACCGATACTTACTATTATTATCTGTTCGCGTTCGTAAACCATAATGAAAAGCGACTTGAGTCCCCTGTAACGTGTTACCGAAAACACGTAAATTGAACATTCCGGTGACATCGTTAAAATTTTCGTCGATGTTATTTTGATACTCGGCCGTGACACCAACTAACGTGGCATACGCCGAAAAAGATCCTTCCGTCGATTTCTTATTATCTCGTAACCCGACGGCCCCCGTGGTGGTTGTCAGTGAATACTGGATAAAGGATCCGGAAAGGCAAAACTCGTAGGGTGATGGCGTGTTTAAGGAAAGCCACAGATCCATCAGGGCGCGGCGATCTTTCGTTTCCATCCACTCTTTTAAAGTAAAACGTTTCATGGCCCGCTGTTCAGATCTTTTTTGAAAATTATAGCCTTCGTTTTTTTCTTGGGCGGAAACCACAAAAGCCAAAACGGTGATCAGAAGAAAATAAATGTATTTTGTTTTCATAGTTCTATTTTAGCATAAGCGAAATGCATTCCTTAAGATTGCAAGCGTCAGTCTCAAAGTAGGAAAAAAGTGTGACTTAATGGCCCGAAAACTCTATTGCGGAGCTGATTTGCGGCGGCTTGGACTTGATGAAATAGACTTAAAATCGCTTAATAATTCCACGGAAATTTCTTGAAATTTTTAGGACGCTTTTCGACGAAGGCGTTTCTTCCTTCGGTAGCCTCTTCGGTTCCGTAAGCTAAGCGGGTGGCCTCGCCAGCGAAAAGTTGCTGGCCGACCAAGCCATCATCGATCATGTTAAAACCAAATTTCAGCATGCGCATGGCCGTCGGAGATTTCTGATTCATTTCTGCGGCCCATTCTAAGGCAACCTTTTCAAGGTCTTTGTGGGGAACGACTTCATTCACCATTCCCATTTGGAAAGCAGTCTCAGCGTTATAATTTCGTCCTAGAAAGAAAATTTCGCGCGCTTTTTTTTGACCTACTTGCCGCGCTAAATACGCCGAGCCATAGCCCGAATCAAAGCTAGCTACATCGGGATCCGTCTGTTTAAAAATGGCGTGTTCTTTAGAGGCTAAAGTCAGATCGCAAATCACATGCAGGGAATGTCCTCCGCCCACAGCCCAGCCCGGAACTACCGCCATGACAACTTTAGGCATGAATCGAATTTGGCGCTGAACTTCTAAAATATGTAAGCGGCCTAGTTTTGCTAAATTCACTTTGTTTTGTTCGTCATTTCCAGTTCCGTTGCTGTCGCTTCCCTCGTACTTGTAGCCGTCTTTTCCGCGGATGCGTTGATCGCCTCCGGAGCAAAAAGCCCAACCGCCATCTTTCAACGAGGGTCCATTTCCAGTTAATAAAACAACTCCGACATCGGCCGAGATTCTGGCGTGTTCTAAGGCGATAGAAAGTTCATCGACTGTTTTTGGGCGAAAAGCATTGCGGACTTCGGGTCGGTTGATGGCGATTCGCACTGTGCCTTGGTCTTTGGCGCGATGGTAGGTGATATCCGTGAAATCAAAACCTTTTACTTCGTCCCAAACGCGAGCATCAAATAAGTCAGATATTTTTTTATTCATATAATCAGGTGTAACATTGACCAACTTCATTGTCCAAGCCAAGATAATCACGATAATTAAGTTAATTTAAAATACTTCTTCCAGGAGTTTTTATGGTTCATGATTTAAGTCCGTTTATTTGGAAATTTCCAGCCACATCTTTTTGGGGCGATAACTTCGGATTTCGCTGGTATGGCTTCGCCTACATTATGGGTTTTTTCTGCGCTTACCGAGTCATCACGTGGCTTGCAGAGCGTCAGCGTGCAGGACTAACTTATTTAATGGTCAGTGATTTTATTACTTATGCAGCCATCGGCACTTTAGTTGGCGGGCGTTTGGGATACTGTTTATTTTACGATCAAAGTTTATTTTTTAGTTTTCGTCCGAACCTGCCTTTTTGGGGAGTTCTTGCCGTCAATGAAGGTGGAATGGCCAGTCATGGTGGAATCATCGGGATCATTATCGCCTGTATTTTATTCGCAAAAAAAGCCGGTCTTAATTACGTGTACTTATTAGATTTAGCGGCCGTATCGGGGCCAATTGGAGTTTTTTTCGGGCGCATTGCCAATTTCATTAACGGAGAATTAGTAGGTCGCCCAGCCGATGCTACTTTTCCTTTAGCCGTAAAATTTCCATCTGATATTTTGAACTGGCCCAGTCAGGAATTTGATCGCTTAAGTACATTGGCACCAACAGTGGAAAAAATCGGAGTCGCCACTTCAAAATGGAGTGAGCTCTTAGCAAACTACAGAACCGATGCCGTGTCTCGAGATCAAGTGTACGGAATTCTGAATAAAATCATTTACGAAATTCAAAATGGAAATACGGCCGCGAAAGAAATGATCGCGACGGCTTTAGATCCGCGACATCCGTCTCAGCTTTATGCGGCTGCGGGCGAAGGTTTACTAACTTTCTTAATTTTATTTTTCCTGATGAGAAAATCACGAAAGCCCGGATTTATTGCTGGAAGCTTCGTAATTATTTATGCCGTCATTCGCATTATTGATGAACAGTTTAGAATGCCGGATGTCCAAATTGGTTATCAACTTTTTGGATTAACGCGTGGCCAGTGGTTAAGTATTGCCATGTTTTTATTTGGCGTGATGGCGTTGTTCTATTGGACTCGAACACAATCACAAACTATTTTTGGCTGGAAACGAGAAGAAAGCGTTAAAGTCGGGCGCCGTTAAGATGCCGTTATGACGCCTTTAAAGCTTCAGAAGTTCTTGTTTTGAAATTTCTTTTTCTTCGCCAGTTTTGAAATTTTTAATTTTGTACTCGACCAACCCATTTTCCTGATCGAAAATTAAGATCGCAAAAACGTTCTCGCCGTTTTGTGACAGCTTACTTATTTTTTCTAATTTCTTTTTTAAATTACCCGTCGGGTAGGAAAGACATTTTTTATTTCTGGCAATCAAGGCGCTGGCAATCTCTAAGGCTTCTAATTCGGCTTTTGGCCCAATGGCGGCAAAGCCGTAAACGACGTCCACTTTCTCGGCCGTTAACTGAGCTTCACACAGATCTGCTAAGCGATCGACACCCGCGGCCCAGCCGACACCAGCTGTTTTCGGACCACCTAACATTTCAACTAAGCCGTCATAGCGACCGCCAGACAAGATGGCCCCTTGAGCCCCCAGCTCGGTCGTCGTAAATTCAAAAACCGTGTGGCAATAATAATCAAGTCCACGCACTAATTTAGGATTTATTTTATACGGAATTTTTAAATGATCTAATCCCGAAATCACTTTTTTAAAAAAATCTTTGGCTTTTTCACTCAGATAATTTTCCATCAACGGAGCCGCCGCGACCAGTTTTTTATCGCCATCATCTTTTGAATCTAAAATGCGCATCGGATTTTTTTCTAAGCGAATCTGTGAGTCCGGAGAAAGCTGAGACTTCAGCGGCGTCAGAAAATCGACCAAAGCTTTGCGGTAATCCGCGCGGGATTCGGCGTCACCTAAAGTGTTGATTTCTAAAATGCAGCGATCAGAAAGTTTTAATCTTTTCAATATAGACCAGGCTAAATCAAGACATTCTATGTCAGCTAACGGGGTTTCCAAGCCCAGCATCTCAACACCGAACTGATAAAACTGGCGGTAACGACCTTTTTGCGGGCGCTCGTAGCGAAACATCGGTCCGTAGTAATATAATTTCAAGGGAATTAACTGCGCTAAACCTTCGCTGACAAAAGACCGCACGACTCCGGCGGTTCCCTCGGGGCGCAGGGTGATCGAATCACCACCGCGATCGGTAAATGTGTAGGTCTCTTTGCTGATGGCGTCAGAGGTTTCGCCTAAGGAACGGTGAAAAACTTCGGAAAATTCAAAAATGGGAGTTTCGATTTCGCTAAAACCGTACTTTTGTGCGGTTTGGTAAGCGATTTGATCAATCGCACGAAAAGTTTTTTTCAAAGCCGGCAGTAAATCGCGTGTGCCGCGCACGCTTTGGTATTTGCTCATAGATGAGAAAGAGCATAGCCTAACAAGCATGAATATGAAATGGATTTTAATGGCGGTGCTTATTTTTCTGGGCGCTCTGGGTGGCGGAATTTATGTTTTGTCGGGCTCGGGAAAAGGCGTTGGCGTTGAAGTGGATTGGCGCCTACTGGGCCAAATGGATTATCTTGCAAAAAAACCATCGACAGAATTGCAACAGCTTGACGGCAAGCAAGTTAAAATTCCGGGTTTCATGGTACCGCTTGAAGATAACGAAAGAAAAGTAACAGAATTTTTATTAGTCCCAAGCCCGCAGGCCTGCATTCACGTGCCGCCGCCGCCACCGAATCAAATGGTTTACGTGGTGATGAAAAAAGGCGTTGAAGCTGCCGTCGGAGCGCCTATTTGGGTTTACGGAGATCTTAAAATTTCCACGAAGCGTTCAAAATACGGAGAAGTTTCTTTCGAATTATCCGGCGATGAAATAGAAGCCTACCGCTAAGCCCAGGGAGTCAGATTGAAATTAAGCCTACTTGTATTGTTAAGTACTTTAAGTTCGGTGGGATACAGCCAAGCGCATCGTCAGCACGGCGCTCATAAGCATGGGTCTGCAAAATTAGGAATTGCTTTTGAATCGCTGAAAGGGCAGCTAACGTTGCAATTAGCAAGTGATGCCATTATTGGGTTTGAATACGTACCCAAAAAAGAGTCTGATAAAAAAAAGCAGCAAGACGGCTTAGAAAAGCTTGAAAAAAATATCGCGGCGATGGTCGTATTCGATCCCGCTTCAAAATGCGTGTGGAGTAAAGAAAAGTTGGCCGTGGATCACCATGACGGCGGAAAACATTCTGATATTGACGCCATTTTCAATATTGTCTGCGAAAAAGATCTTGTTGGGACCACTTTGACTTTCAATATTCAAAAATATTTTCCTAAATTAGCTGATGTCGATGTCCAACTTCTTTTTCAAGACATGCAAAAATCTGTGGAAGCCAATACGCCCGGATTTAAAGTGGAGCTTAAAAAATAATGAGTTACGCTCTGGAAGCAAAAGATTTAAAATTTTCTTACGGTGAGCATGTCATATTAGATATTTCTGAATTTAAAATTGCATCGGGTGAAGTTGTATTTCTTTATGGCCCCAGTGGTTCGGGAAAATCGACGCTGCTGGAATTGATTGCGGGAGTTCTGTCCGTGCAAAACGGAGATCTGCAAGTCTTGGGTGAATCTTTTCGACAAAAAACAAGTTTGCAACTAGATCATTTTCGCGCTGAAAACATTGGGTATATTTTTCAGAGTTTTAATTTAATACCGTATTTATCCGTCGAGGAAAATATTCGTCTTCCCATGTTGTTTTCAAATCATGATTTCGATACTAGCCGCATGGAAGATTTGGTCCGTGGGCTTTCTTTGACCCCCTTCTTAAAACGAAAAGTGACCGATCTATCAGTTGGCCAGCAACAGCGCGTGGCCGCCGCCCGGGCCCTTTTAAAAAAACCAAAAATTATTTTAGCCGACGAGCCGACCTCTGCTTTAGATTACGATCACCGCGAAAAATTTTTAGAACTGCTTTTTCAATTCTGTCGCAAAGATCAGACGACGGTGCTTTTTGTTAGCCATGACCGCACGATCGAAAAACTTTTTGATCGTGCTTTAAGTCTAGCAACTATTAATTTAGTGAAGCCACTGGCAGAGCCTAACTTATGACCTGGTTAAAACTTGCCTGGAAATCTTTAAACAATCGCAGATTAGCAACGACTTTAACAATGGTTGCGATGATGCTCAGTTTAGTTTTGCTGATGTCGGTAGAACGCATTCGTAGGGCCGCCGAGACCGGATTCACGAAAAGCATCTCGGGTGTCGATCTGATCGTCGGGGCACGCTCAGGACCACTGCAAATTGTTTTGTATTCTGTTTTTAATCTTGGCCAAGCTACGAATAATGTATCGATCGAAAGTTACAACGAGATTAAAGCTAGGCCCGAAATAGAATGGACCATACCCTATAGTTTAGGGGACGGTCACCGCGGGTTTCGGGTTGTGGCTACGAATTCAGATTTTTTTAAATATTATCAGTTTCGCTCGAAAGAACATATTCAGTTTTCCCAAGGAGGCGAATTTAAAAACTACTTCGATGTGGTCATAGGTTCTGATGTGGCTGAAACTTTAAAATACAAACTGGATTCAAATGTCATTGTGGCTCATGGCTCGACCACTGGGGATGCGATCCAAGCTCATGACGACAAGCCTTTTAAAGTTGTAGGCATTTTAAAACCAACGGGAACAAGTGTCGATCGCGCGCTTTACATTTCGCTGGAAGCGATGGAAGCGATTCACTTAGATTGGCAATCCGGAAGTGCTCCGACAGAAGATAAAAAGTTATCGGTACAACAAATCACGGCGGCAATGGTCCAGCCCAAAACAATCACGTCGTTTTTCTTACGCACCAAAAATCGCATCGAAACTCTGAAGCTGCAGCGAGAAATCAATGATTACAAAGCGGAACCTTTACTGGCGGTGATTCCCGGAGTTGTTCTTTCTGAATTGTGGCAAAGTTTATCAACCGTCGAAAAAGTACTTAAAGCGATTTCTTTTTTAGTGATGGTGATTGGCCTCATGTCGATGTTGATTGCGCTGATGACTTCGCTGAATGAACGGCGCCGTGAAATGGCCATTCTTCGGGTTCTTGGGGCGTCCTTGAAACATATTTTAGGATTGATCATGTTAGAAACTTTTGTACTGACCGCACTTGCTATTTTCGGCGCGTGCGCTTTGAAGATCTTGGTCGAGTGGTTTTTAGGACCATGGCTGCAAGTGAAGTACGGTTTGTATTTAGAAGCGCCACTTTTCTCTACGGTTGAAATTGCTTATATTTTTGTCATGATGGGTCTCAGTTTACTGATTAGCTTTATACCGGCTTTCAGCGCCATGAATTCAGCGCTTAAAGATGGGTTAAGTTTAAAAGTTTAAGTATTATATTGTAGGAGTTGAAGTCACGTGGCTGAAATAAAAAATTATATCACGCCAGCGGGCTTTGAAAAATTACGCCAGGAATATACGGATTTATTGAACGGCGAAAGACCGAAATTAGTCGTTACCGTAGCCTGGGCGGCTAGTAACGGCGATCGCTCTGAAAATGCGGATTACATTTACGGGAAAAGGCGTCTTCGAGAAATTGATAAACGGCTGCATTTCTTACAGAAAAAAATGCAGGCCTCCGAAGTGATTGATCCTAAAACCTTGAAATCAAAAACAATTATATTCGGAGCCACGGTAACCGTTGAAAATGACGACGGCCAAGAAATAACTTACCGTATCGTGGGTGAAGATGAAATTGATATTCCCCGGGGTCATATATCTTGGAAATCCCCGGTGGCAAAAGCCTTACTCGGAAAAAAAGTAGATGAAGAAGCTATTATCAAAAAGCCTGCCGGTGAAGAGTCTGTCACCATTCTTAGTCTTCGTTTCGAATAACTGCCGTCTTAAAGCGATCCAGCAAAAAATTTCATTTTCTAATGTGGCGTATTAGTAACACTCGATTTGTATCACTTTGGCTGACGATATCCAGTGCAGTGACTACTTTAAATTAGACACTGTAAAATTGAATTGCAGCTCATCTTAAACGAAAATGTTTCACCCTAAGACCTCAATCATTCTCTGTGTTTAGCAGAGTCGAAATCGTCTCATATAAATTCACAATTTTGGTCCTGTTATTGAAGTTTACTGCTGTGAAATCAACATGCGGACAAACGGGGTTTTTATGATGAATCACATGATGAGAAATTCGAAAAATAAGTTTGCTTTACTTTTTTTAAGTTTCGGAATTTTCTTCGCCAATCAAGGCTGTCAAACCCAGTCTAAGCAAGAAACTTATCTGAATGATTCAGCTCGCACGCAACAAGCCAAACAACTTTTAAGCCGCAGCTATGCTAAATCTGTCGCAAAAGAATTCGAAAAAGATGCGCATTTCGCCCAGTATCTTAAACGTTATATCGCCCAAGAAAATGCGAACCTAAATTCAGAGTCCATCAGCGAAAGCTTACTGCAGGCCAGTCGAAATTATTTTTATGATCCAGTTTTTCTTTTAGCGGTTGTAAAAACGGAAAGTCAGTTCAATCCCGTGGCGATCGGAACTCACGGAGAGATTGGCCTGATGCAAATTAAGCCTGATACGGCCGAGTGGATTTGCAACAAGAAAAAAATTAAATGGAAGGGCCCTAGTGCTTTGAAGGACCCGGCGTATAATATTCTGGTCGGCGCGACCTACTTTGCTTACCTGAAGAAATCCCTACGCCACCAAAAAAGTGCTCACTTTATCAACGCCTACAATATGGGAATTACTAGTTTACAGCGTTTACCAGCCGGCGAGCGCGAAAAGCACCCGTATTACGACAGAGTTTTAGACAACTATTTAACAATCTACCTTGAGCTTAAAAAAATTCGCAGCATTGTTATTAGTAAAAATTAAGATTTTTAGCAAAATTTTCTTGAGTCCTTGAACCTTTAGAGTAGCCTTTTATCAGGCTTTCGTCGAAAGGGTTTGAATGACTCGCTTTTCAGTTTTTGTAATTGCCTCTTCAGTCTTCTTAACTTGTTTATTTACCTCGCCAACTTGGGCTGCTGACCTTCCATTTCTAGATCCAAATTTTTCCTGTATCACCGATGGTGTTGCTGATAAGTACGTTCAAGATTTCAGAATCGACCTGAAGTCTTTCGGCGGAAAAGAACTTTGCAATTCGAGTATTGACTCAAAAAAAATATTTAATGATTTGCAGATTGTTGAAAATGGAACTTTTGCTTCCAATGGACAAAATGTTTTAATTCGAGGTTTTGTTGAGAGTTCGAATTACTACGAGTGGTTAAAAAACCAAACCCGCGGTGTCCAGCGCGGAAATGATTTACCTTGGGCTACCGCGTACAACAGCGGTGGGTTTTTTACCATGCAGGATGGCTGGGCAAAACTTTCTACGTTGGGGCGGGTCGGAACTTTTATTCATGAAGCTCGCCATACGGAAGGTTTTCGTCATATTCCCTGTAGCCATGGTCCTTACGCGGAATCTTCGCTCGCGGGTTGCGATACCAACTACAGTTACGGTGGCTCTCACGCGGTTGAAATGGAGTACTACGCGCGCGTCAGTGTGCAAGGAACTAATTTTCATCCCGTCTATAAAAAGATGGCGCGCTTGATGGCCATGGCCCGCAGTAACTTTGTATTTAACACGATCGTAATGCAGCCACGGGAAGCTCTTCTAGCCGTGCGGCAGGATGGCTCAAAAGCTAGCCTGTTTACTCAAGGGACTTGGTACGAGCGCGAACTTCCTGACTTTGCAGGAACGCTAAAGCGGACAAGTTTCGGGGCGGTCATTTTTAACGGTTTCAAAGCTATGGCCATTGAACTTTACAAAAATTCCGGATTTAAAGCCTCCGTTGAGGATACGTATTCTTATTACAAACTTATTAAAGAATCTAAAGACATTAAAGATTTTGAAGAATTTGATTCAGGCATAAAACGTTACGTGGTGCACATCACGACGGATAATAAAATCAGAACATTTGATTTTCCACACGGTCAGTGGGGACGTCCTCAGCAATTACCCGTTCAGGTCGCGAAATTAACGACGGCCATTCCTTCACAGGAAAAGATGGGCCTCTATCTTGTCGGAACTGATCAACAGATTTTCCGCTATATTCCAGAAACGCAAAACTTGGTGGCGGAAAACAAAATGTGGGATCCGTTACACAAAGATGTGATTGCTTTTAAAAATCAAAAATTAATCTTACAGACGGACGGAAGAATCTATCTGCAAGCCGGTGAAGAGCTGAAGCCCTGGAGCGAAACAAAAGACTTATTTTCGGGTTTAGTTGCCGTTCCGTTGTACGATGTTTTTGATGTGGTGAAAGACTAATGCGTAAAATTATTTGGCTTTTTGCTTTAGGGCTTGTGGGTATTGTCTTTTTCTTAGAATACGACGTCACCCAGCGCTTACAGATTCGTAATTCACGCCGACTTTCTGCGGGCCGTGCTCCCGCAGCCACGACAGGAAAAAATCAGGTAACTAGCGCGGACGAAGCGAAGAGCGAGACCATACCCGCAATAAATTTTGAAACTAAATTCGTGCAAGTCACCCAGGCGGTATCTCAGCTTCAAGAAAACCCCGAAGTGGCCGAACAGAAAATGCAGGCATTAGCGGGTGAGTTATCGTCACGTGATATTAAAAAACTTTCTGAAGTTATGCAGGATGCAAAAAGTAACGGAGATCAGCGGGCCATGGCTGTCGAACTTTTATCACGACATCAATCCATTGATTCGTTGAAGCAGCTAGAGAATTTTATTCAGCAGCCTTTGGCTGGCGGAGCTTGGAACAGAAACCGTGAATTCGAATCCGTTCTGCGGGCCCAAGCGATCGAGGGAATTGCCTCGTATCCGCAAAAAGATTTAGCTTTATCTTCACTCATGGGATTAGACCCCAAACTCAATGAATCTTTTTTGAAAGATCGAATTAAAAGGTCCATGGCCGGTTTAAAAAATCAAGCGCCAGCGGCCGAGAAGCAAGATGACAACGCACTCAAAAAATTAATTGAATAAGAAAAAATAACTAACCCCAAGAAGGAGAAAAAAAGTGAAAAAAATAATTGTTCTTATAGCGGCTTTGTTTATTGTTGGTTGCGAAGATATTCGAGGAACTTTGCAGGTTATCAAAAGTTTTAAGGCGCACACGAAAAATGGATTGCAGACAGTTAAAGCGGGATCTTACGAAACCGGCCTTGAATTCGATCGTGATAAAGTAATTGTTACTTTAAAAACCGGAAGTGATAAAACTGAATTTAAAATCAATGTGCCTCGGGGCACACGGATTCCAGACAATGGAAATTTTGAAATCAAAGCGGCGCAGTCTGGGCAGGATTTTGATGTTTTAGGAAATACTAAAACGGTAGAAAAGCGATCGCAAACAACGCGCGAGTGGCAAAGCTGTCAGGTTCAATCGACTCCGCAATGTGGGCCACAGGGTTGTAATTTTCCGCCACCGCGTTGGGGACAAAAATATACCGAATATTATGTACGCACGGTGACTCAAGATATGAAAATAGATTTAACAACTATCGGAAACGTCGCAGATCAGGTCGCAGAATTTGTTGGACATAACTCATTCACGCAAAAAGTTATTGTGAATGAGAATCAGTGTTTCTAGAAACTTAAAGATCAAATTTATTTAATTTAGTCTTTGCGACGATTAAAGCCGAAGAGTCTTTTCTTCGGCTTTTCTATATCTTGGCCTACTTGAGGACGACCGCTAGCATCGCGATTGGCACCGCCCGTGTGACCATGAACGCTACCGCCGCTGGCATTTTGACGACGAGGCCCGCTACTTTGACTGCGGCCACCACCGCTACGACCACGGCCTTGACCGCGACCTCCACCAGCACCTTCAATCATAGCTTTGGCTTTTCCCGACGACATGATCCGCGCATTTTCAACTTGGACCGAATGGTAAGGATGATTTTTATCAACCGGGATCGGCTGTGCAATTAATTTTTCAATATCCCGGATAAAGGATCTTTCTTCGGCATCGCAAAACGAAATCGCCGAACCTTCAGCGCCTGCACGCGCCGTTCGGCCAATGCGGTGGACATAACTTTCGGCCACATTTGGAATTTCATAATTAATCACGTGGGTAATGCCATCCACATCAATTCCGCGAGCCGCGATATCCGTCGCAATCAAAACGCGAATGCGACCTTCTTTGAAAGCGTCTAAAGCCCGTTGACGGGCATTTTGCGATTTATTTCCGTGAATCGCTTCTGAGGGAACACGATTGTTCGTCAAAAGTTCAGAAACTCGGTTAGCTCCGTGTTTAGTGCGCGTGAAGACAATGACGCGTTTCAATTTGGGATCATTTAAAACAAAGCGCAGTAAGTCTTTTTTCTGTGATTTTTCTACGTACATTAAGCGCTGATCAATTTTTTCAGCGGTTGAAGACACCGGCGTGACTTCGATACGAACAGGATCCCGTAACATCGAAGCGGCTAACTTTTCGATATCTTGAGGCATAGTTGCCGAGAAAAATAAAGTCTGTCGTTGCTTCGGAATCATTTGTAAAACTTTTTGTATATCACGAATAAAGCCCATATCCAGCATGCGATCGGCTTCATCCAAAACAAAAGTTTTAATATTTCTTAAGGTAAGATGATTTTGCGAAATCAGATCCAGCAATCGGCCCGGAGTCGCCACTAAGATATCAACCCCGTGAGACAAGGCTTTCACTTGCGGACCTTGGCCGACGCCACCAAAAACAACGGCGGCTTTCAGACGTAAATTTTCTCCGTAGGTTTCAAAACTTTCATAAATCTGTAAAGCTAATTCACGCGTCGGTGTTAAAACTAAAACTTGGACATTCTTAGGCTGAACATGAAATTTAGAAAGTGCTAATTGGTTTAATATAGGAAGAGCAAAGGCCGCCGTTTTTCCAGTTCCTGTCTGTGCGCAACCCAAAAGATCTTTGCCGAGCAACAGATGCGGAATAGCCGCCGTTTGGATTGGCGTCGGAGTCGTATACCCTGATTTTTTAAGTGCCTCTTGCAGAGGAGCAATAAGATTTAATTCAGCGAAAAGAGTCACGGGTTTAGTATTCAAAAGAACCTACTTTCTAGAGTACAAAGTCATACAGGTTCATTTTACTCATGACAAGTCATCTGAAGATGTTACATAATTTTTGTAGTCCCTAGTTTATGAAGGAGCTTCCATGAAACCGCACGACGGCAGTCATCACGAAAGTCATGATCATCACGATGAACATGGTCACCAGGCTGGGCATCACCATCATATTCCAGCAGACATAAATATCCATAGCCGGGTGTTTAGGTGGGCGATTGGACTCAATTTATTGTATGTCGGCATCGAAATTTTTTATGGATTCAAGATTCATTCGCTGTCTTTGCTGGCGGATGCCATTCATAATTTTGGCGACGTCTGTGGATTACTTCTGGCCTGGTTAGGCTTTGTTTTACTCAGTCAAAAGCCTACGTATAAAATGACATTCGGACTGAAAAAATTTTCCATCTTTGCCGCCTTTTTAAATTCTTTATTTTTAGTCCTTTCTACTTTATGGATAATTAAAGAGGCCTTCGAGCATTACCAGTCCGCTGCGGGCATTCCCGGCGAAAAGATCATCGTCGTCGCCGGAATAGGCGTGATTATTAACTTTTCAACGGCGTTACTTTTTCATAAAAGTAGCCACGATGATTTGAATATGAAGGCGGCCTTTACGCACTTGATGGCAGATGCCGCTGTGTCAGCCGGCGTTATCGTTGCGGGTTTATTTATTTATAATAACGGGCCTGCGTGGATCGATTCGGTCAGCAGTGTTATTATTTCTGTCGTTGTTTTACTGACGACCTGGGGATTACTCAAAGAATCTTTTTTACTGATTTTGGGCGGAGTTCCCAAGAAAATCAACACCGAGAAAGTGAAAGCTTACCTGCAAAAACAAGCGGGCATTACGGAGGTCCATAGTCTTCATATTTGGGCCATCAGTACTTCGGAAATCATGATGACGGCTCACTTGGTGATGCCCGAAGGTCATCCGGCAGATCAGTTTATTGCGGATCTTCGGCACCAAATGGTGCATCACTTTGCCATTCAGAATGTGACTTTTCAAATTGAAGTGAAAGATCAAAACTGCAAATAAAAAATCCTTAAGGCAATGATCTTAATTCGCTAGATTCAAATAGATTTCCAATAATTTTTCACGACTCGAAATTAGATTTTTTTTCCAGTCCAGAATGACGTCATTGTTAGAATTATCACTGATGTATTTAACCGAGTGAAAAGGAATCAGGAACTGCAAAGCCGCATAAGCTAGGGCATACCCTTCCATGTCCATGATTTCGTAGGGCATTTCTGCAGTCGGATCCTTTTCGGTTTGAACAAAATCTGCGGTTCCGCACAGGACGCGGGGTAAGTCTGTCAAAAATGTGGACGACAGAATTTTTTGAGTGCGGGGACCTTTTGCTTTTCCAGAACGTTGAATAAACCCTGAGCATTCGACACATTGACCTTGATCTAAGTGAAAGCTGCCGGCCGTTCCAAGGTTAATGATTGTCGTTGGTTTGCGCTCAAATATAGCTTTCGTCAGCGCCGTTGCGGCTTTAACCTGGCCGATACCGGTATACAGCGGCTGAAAGCCTGCCTTTTCAAAAACGTTTCCGGATTCGTCAGCTAAAGCCATCACCAGTAAAGTTGTTTTCGGGTCAAAACTTGCCATCATTTGAATATGCGTTGTATGAATATTCAATGACAAGTCTAACAGCACAAAGAATTAAAAAACAAATCGTCGAAATCTGCGAACGCCTGCATGCGCGAAATATGTTGGCCGGTGCTGATGGCAATATTAGTTTTCGCATCAGTGACGACCAAATATTAATTACTCCGTCGGGGGTCGCCAAAGCATTTATGGATCCGGATCAAATGGCCGTGATGAATATCAAGGGCGAAACGGTCGATGGAAAACCGTCCAGCGAAAAGTTAATGCATCTAGAAATTTTTAAGAATTGTCCCCAAGCTAAAGCGATCGTCCATGCCCATCCGCCGACGGCCATCGCTTGGTCTATCGCGCGTCCTGAATTACAAAAACTTCCCAGTGAATGTCTTTCCGAAGTTATCTTAGCCACCGGAGATATTCCTTTTGTCCCCTACGCTCGCCCGGGGTCTGAAGACATGGGAAAAGTGCTATTGCCATTTCTTCCAAAGCATCAAGCCATGATTTTACGAAATCACGGAGCCCTTTGCTGGGGTCTAGATTTAGAAGAAGCGTACCGAGGTATGGAACGTATTGAACATTCGGCACAGATTTTGGCAACGGCAGAACGTCTTGGTGGCATGAAGGCTTTACCGAAAGAAGAAATTGCTTATCTTTATGAGCTTAGAAAAAAAATAGGAAATGTACTGCTATGAAAAAATTAACCTCGCTAGCCCTTGAGTTTTCTTATTCCGACGACCTGACACGGGCCGAACTAAAAATACTAGATCAGACGCTTCTTCCTTTTGAAGAAAAATGGATCGCGGTAGAGACCTTAGCGCAGATGGTTGAAATTATTCAGTCACTGCGAGTTCGAGGAGCTCCGTTAATTGGTGTCTCGGCTAGTTTGATGTTAGCGAAATTAGCGGTCGAAAAAAATCCTCTTGAAGTTTTACAATATGCGGCCACAGCCCTTTATGAATCGCGACCAACAGCAGTTAATCTGATGATCTGTATTGATCGCATGAGAAAAACATTACAAGCCCCTTTATCCGTGGAAAACATTGTCCAACAAGGCGTGCAAATTTTTAATGAAGATGTTCAGCTGTGCGATCAAATTGCAAACCATGGAGCTTCTTTAATTCAAGATGGCGATCAGATTCTGACTCATTGTAATACTGGTGGATTAGCCACGGCAGGCGTAGGCACGGCGTTAGGAATTATTCAGAAAGCTTACGCGCAAGGTAAAAAAATTCATGTTTATGTCGACGAAACTAGACCCTTACTGCAGGGCGGTCGACTGACGACTTGGGAATTACAAAAGTTAAAAATTCCGTTCACTTTAATTTCCGATAATATGGCCGCGCATTTAATGAGTCTTAAAAAAATCACGAAAGCTTTCGTAGGATCAGATCGCATTGCAATTAACGGTGATTTCGCAAATAAAATTGGAACCTACAGCGTGGCGGTAAACTGCCATTATCACAAAATACCATTTTACGTGGCTGCTCCTTACACCACGGTGGATTCGAACTGTTTGACCGGCGCCGAAATACCCATCGAACAAAGAAAGCCATCGGAAGTTCTGGGCGTTGAGGGTTATTTTGGCTCGGTGAAATGGGCCCTACCAGAAACTCAAGTTTATAATCCCTCGTTCGATGTCACGCCGGCCAAGTTGGTTTCGGCCTGGGTCTTAGATCGCGGTGTTTTTTATTATCAAGACATTACCGCCGGGGTTTTTAAAAAAAATCAGAATTAGCTTTAACAAGAGTTTTCAAATAAGCATTGAGAACTAAACTAAGAACTAAATTAAGATTGTAGGAGAATTTATGTTTGGTGTTATCGGTGGATCTGGGTTTGAAAAATTTGAAGAATTTGAAATTGTCCAATTGTTAGACCGGGAAACTCCGTTTGGCTTAGCCGCAAGTGGCTTTAAAAAAGTCAAAGTAGGCGGGCATGAAATTTTATTTATTTCTAGACATGGGGAACATCACGAACATTTACCTTCTGAGATAAATTACCGGGCCAATATTTTCGCAATGAAAAAAAACGGTGCTAAAGCCATACTTTCTTTTAGTGCCGTCGGATCTTTAAGGAAAGAATTTGCTCCGGGTGATTTAGTTATTCCTTATCAGTACATTGATCGAACAAAATCACTCAGAAAACATACTTTTTTGGGGGACGGTCTGATCGGTCACGTGTCTTTAGCTAAGCCCATTTGTGAAGTGATGGCAGAAAAGTTTAAGGCAGAATGCGAAACTTCGAAATACGATTTTAAAATTCATTTTGGACAAACCTATGTTTGCATTGAAGGTCCTTATTTTTCGACGAAAGCAGAATCCAACACCTACCGCCAAATGGAAGCCCACATTATTGGAATGTCTAATTTTCCAGAATATGCCTTAGCGCGCGAAGCCGGACTTCCGTATCTGCCGTGTAGTTTTGTGACCGATTACGATTGCTGGGACGATAATATTCCGCACGTAACTGTCGCCGAAGTCATCCAGGTTATGCGTGGAAATAACGCGAAGGCCTTTGCGGTCTTGAAATCCTTACTAAAAACTAAAGATATGTGGAACGGTAGCGCCGCTTTTAATGGTGGATTAAAAACAGGTTTATTTATGCCCCCGGAAGCCATTCCTGCCGATAAAAAAGCCTGGGTCGAAATGCTAATGAGCTAACGACGGTATGCATTTAAAAAAATGGACTTTAATTTAAGGTCCATTTTTCAGGAAACATAAAGTTTGTTCCTTTTCCTAAATAAGTAAAACCTTTTAAGGATTTTGGAATAATCGCCGCTTCTTTGCGGTGATAGATGGGTATAAAAGCCACTTGATTTAAAATTTCATCTTCCATTTTTCTTAAAACCAAATTTCTTTTTACCGGATTATTCTCGGTATCAAATTTTTTAAGTAGTTGATCCATCGCGGGTGATTTCCAGCGCATATTATTGCCGCCCGTCCAGCTATTTTCTTTCGTCGGAATTTCATGAGATGAAAAAAGTGACGTCAGCGAGGTGTCAGGAACAATCGAGTTACCGAACATCGCCATGCCAAAATCACCCTTAGTAATGGTGTCACCCAGTAATGTTCGCGGGGGCTGGTTCTTAATGCTGCAACCCACTTGAATTTTTGCAAACTCATTGCATAAAAAAACCTGGATGGTTTCTAAAATTTTAATTCCTGAGGAAGTCTTAAAATCAATAATCAGTTCACGATTATTTTTAACGCGAAATTTTTTTCCGGTTTCCAACCAGCCATCAGCGATTAATAATTTTCGGGCTTGGTTTAAATCACGACTAGGGGGCTTTACTTTAAACTCAGCCGAATTAGGTGGAAGAAAAGTCTCTGCGGGTTTAAAGCGGCCATTAAAAAAAGCATCGACCAATTTTTTTTTATCAATACTTAATGCGAGGGCCTTGCGAACGGCTATCTCTTTTAGAAATTCGTTTTCATGATTAAAAAAAATTCCTTGAAAAACGGGAGAATCTTGAAGAAACACTTCAGAACTTGACTCTTTCTCGGTCTCCGCAAAATTCAGGGCCAGATCAGGAGGATACCCTACGGCAGAAACCATGTTGATAGATCCTGTCTTTAAATGCGCTGTTAAAGTACTGGCATCACCAATGTGCTTTACCATAATTTTTTCAATTTTTGCAGGTCGTCCATAAAAAAAAGAATTTTTTGTTAATATAAAATGACTGCCTAACTTAAATTCTTGAACCTGATAAGGCCCATTATAAAGACCTAAGGTTGCCGGTGCCGTGACGAAAAGAGAATTTTGATCATAGGCTTCTTTCTGATTCTTCCATTTTTCAAAGACGGCATTTTCTAAGTGATAAGGGATAGGGTAGGGAAGATCGCGGTCAAAAGTCCAACTTGGTGTTGTGTAAGTCACCGTGCACTTTTTTTGCTTTGCTGGAAGCCAAGAGATATTTTCAATCTTGGTGTACAGAGTTTTTTCTTGCGTCATGGTATTTGCACTTAGACCCGCTTGCCACCCCAGCCACCAGTCTTGGCAAACAACGGGTCGGCCGTCACTCCACTTGGCGCTTTCTTTAATAGTCCATTCGGCAATTAATTTGTTATGATTTATTTTAGCTAATTTATTTTCTAAGGACGGAATTTTTTCTGCCAGATCAGGAATTAACTCTCCTTTTTCATTTCGGGTGGTCATCTCGCGCATAACGAAATGAAGAAGGGCTTCTGTCGAAGCCAAATTCATCGTGACGGGATTAAATTGACCATACTCTTGCACCACGCCTATCCGTAAAGGAATGTCATCGGCGCTAAAGCTTAAAGTTGAAAAAGATAAGAAGATAAAAAAGAAGGTTAATTTCATGAATTCAAGACTAGACATTAATCGGGCCTAAAACAACATTTCCGCAAATTAGTCCTGCTTAAGTCGCGTTGCTCCGAAGCTGGACTCGTGTCTCAAAAAAAGATTTCCGAAATGACTGACAGCGAGGTTTTAAAATGAAAAATATTACTCTTATTTTTACCCTGTTGTTAGGCTTAGTCCTTTTCAGTTGGGGATCTCAAGCGGCAACTTATAATTATAAAAACTACTGGGATCAGTCGGGATGGGTTACTGGTGACGGCAAATCCTCTTTTAAACTTTTACAAAAAGAAAATTTGGTTTTGCCCGGAGTCATCGCGGCGTCTGTCACCGTTACGAAGAACAACACCGAGTCTATTACGACCGTGCTTTCTGTATTAAAAAAATCGACTTCGATTGAAAAATGGAGTGTGGAAAAATTAGATGGCTTAGATCTATACGAAGCAATCCAAAAGAGCTCAGGAACATTGTACCGCGTTGTTCACAATAAACAGACGAACGAATTTTCTATTGCTTCGGTAAAAACCCGCTATTTGCTGCCGTCTTACCTCGAGGCGCATTTGTGGCAAGTCGAATTATTAACTCATAAAAAAGCTAGCGGTAAAAAATCAGCTTTTTTTAGCCTATTAATTCCCGAAGCTGCGGCTCAGGTCTCAGCCTATTTTAAAAATCCTTCTGTCGTTGTATCAAATGCGATCAATTCTACCGGTTCGCAAATTCAGACGTCGCTGGGAAGCATTGGAAATCGATCCGTCTCCGTGACGGGACAACTCGATAGCCTTGCTAGCAGTGCTAATCGCATTGCTGGCGCCGGAAATAACATGGCTGGAAGTGTGAAAGACGTTGCCGGCAGCGTGAATAAGGTGGGGGCCGGTTTGAATGGCTTAGCAACAAGTGGAAATAATATCGCATCAGGTTTAAATAATGCAGCGACTGCAGGTAATAATGTCGCCGCAAGTTTTAATAACGGAGCGAAAACTTTAGATAATGCTTTATCTTCAAAAAACATTGCCCGTGTGTCTGCTGTAGCCGGAACTGTTTTTGGACTAACGACGGCTTTATCTTCGATGGCGACTCATTTTTTAGTGAATGGTGGCTATGAAGTCCTGCGCACTTTTTATTATGAAGCAGCCGGAGAATTTAAACCGGAAGAAAAAGAACGTCGTTTAGCAAAATTTAAGTCGTCTTTAGAAACCTTTGAAAAGCTATCCCCACAAATGATGGAGCTTGAAAATAAAGTTTCGGTCTTAGCGATGCTTATGAATTATTCGGCCCAGTCGACCAGTGAAAATATTTTGGCAATGTTGGACGCAGATATTGCCAAGAAGAAACAATCAACAACCGAAGCAGACGCGGGTTGTGCGGATTGTTCTGCACACGGTGCCGCCTTATCATTACCGCAACTGGAAGCCATGAAAGCGGTTATTGCTCAAACTGGTTTAGGTAAGTCTGATTTAGCAGGCCAAGGGTGTCAGTTAATTGATGAGCTTTATAAGAATTGGACTAGCGTCGAATACAGTTTAAGTGCGGCCCGCCGTGATGTGATTCAAGATATGGCTCTATTTAACGGAACGGTGATTGCGGGAACGCAATCAGAAAGTTCCTTTCAAGAACAGCGGAAGCAAACCAATACGTGCTTGAAAACGGCCGAAAGTCGACTGAGCGAAATCAGTCGAAAGGTAAAAACTTTAGATTGCGAATCCGATGTATCTCAACCGCTTTGTCGTGAGTATCAAGCTTTTATTGCCATGAAAGAATCTTGCACAATGTCGGGGAAAACTCATTTCAGCGAATCAGACCAAGCAGACTTGGCGGAATCAGCACAGAAATTCACTTCAACGATGAGTCAATTCCGGGTTGATCTGCAGCAAATGGGCTGTGAAAATAAAGACGGTTGCTCGGCAGGATCGTTTAATAAAGTGAAAGCTCAGTTCGATACAAGTTTTAGCGCGACGGCAGATAAGTGTTCGACTTCATTCTTTGCGAAAGAAGTCGCAAAGACTCGTAAGGCAAAAGCTGCAGTCGTAAAAGTTGACACAGTTCCTGCGGCCTCGCAATTAGCGGCTGCTGAATGTAAAGATTGCGCGGGTGCAAAATGTTCGGGATTTTTTGGTTGCGTGATCGATTTTTTCAAAAATCCTAAAACAGGCGTGCAAAGAACTAATAATTTGGTTTCAGAAAATTATGGCAGCTAATATTTTATGCGCTGTTTTTGTTGTTTCCAAATAAGCAGTGGAATGAATAAAAATAGTAAGGCGCTTAACAAGCGTAATAAATTAGAGCTACCGCCGAAATCGGATTTGATCAGCCCGCAGCCGCCAAGAATAGGGTCGCCGGAAAGTTCGTTTCTGCCGTAAAGAAAACTTATTCCGTTGATATCGTCTTCAGTCAAAGCAAAATTATCTTTATAGTTAGCGGAATAATACATTAAAGCGGCTGTATCCGATGAGTGACCAAGTCCTAAAACATGACCTATTTCATGCGCCATGATAATGCGAACAATAATCTCTGGTAACGGAGCTAAGTTTCCGGTTGATGTGGCATCTAAATTTAAAATCACATTGCCTTTAGAAATTCGATATTGAAAATTAATTTGTGCAGTTCCCACACCACCGACCGAAGGCATCGCGGGAAAAGTGGTTGAAAATGCGGGATCACAAACAATCACTGCGGATTCTGCTGCGGTCATCGTTTGCGCCTGAGTGACCGTGGCGCCAGAATCTACCCCTAGGCTTAATTTCAAATTAGAATTCGGAACTGAGTTCCACAAGCGCATGCTGTTGACCAGCAAATCATGATAATTCGACGGACAATTTGCCGGGTTTAAATGGAAAATCAATTCAGTTGTATCCCATCCCTTAAGCTGTGACGTACCCACAAGAGTAAAAGAAAAACAATTCTGACTTAGCCAAAATAAAACAAATAGAGAAATTAAAGATTTCATTTATAAGGCTCCAATCTGATAACTGATACCTAATAAAAAGGAAAAATTTCGAGTTTTGTAATTCAGTGGAGATTCTAATAGTAAGCTGGATTCAAAAATAAATTTTTGATAGGGGTACGACAAGCCGACTTCTGCTAAAACTGAATTTGCCGTCGTTGTATTATCAGGGATATAAAAAGTAGCCGTGCTATTGCCATTCTTCAGAATTGTTGTGCCGCTACCACCTTTTATAATCATCTGGTGTAATAAAAAACCGGTTTTCCACTCTAAAGTGGAATTTTTAAACTGGTGAACATAAGGAATGCGCAGAAGAAGGTGATTTTCCTGAGTTCCGCCGTCAGCACCACTTTTCGGAAACAGAGTGTAATCCAGTTGAAAAAGTAAACGAGAGGTGTAGCCGAGTTGGTAAGAATAGCTGAGTAGGAGTGGAAACTGAATGGGTGAAAAAATATCGTAACTTCCAGATTCGACATGCGTTGTTCTTGAAATGGAACGGGTGAATGTATCAAGACCTATGAAAAACAAGTGATGGTTACCAAAGTGGCTCGGAGACTTTCCCGGGGCTGCCGTTTCTGTCGGAACAGGTTTAACTTCTTTACCTTCGGACACCGTGATCGCGTTTGCGTCTTGCCATACGGTCAGTAGGCAGCAAAAGCTGATGACTAGGACATGCTTTAAGTTCATATGAATACGATTGCCATTTGAGGACGGACTGGCAATTAAAATTTCAGAAAAAAGCGAAAAGACGCAGTCGCTTTGTTATAAAATGTAAGTATTGATATGTCACTGATGACGAGCGGGCTGAAACTTACTTTTGAATCCCTTCCGCTAAGGTGGTGAAGACGGCATCTTGAGTCGTAGAAATAAAAGATTTAGCAAAAAATCGCTGAAACGAAGATAGCTCGGGACCACGGGCGTAACTGACGGTATGAAGCTGCACGCGAGATCCTTCTTGGCGCGTTGTAACCAGGGACTCACGATAAAAAACAGGAACAGTATAATCGCTCGTTAGTTCATACCAATCGTTTATACTGAATAGCTTAAGATACTTTGGGTCTGATTTATCGAGAAAGTTCTCGTAGCAATAATGAGATTTGCCCAGCATCGGAGCTTTGGATGTTTCGCAAATGACATTATTTGCTTTAGCCACTACGGAGGTTACCGTGGAATAGGCTTTAGCCTTAAACGACGTACTGCTTAAAACGCTTAATACCTTTTCAACCGTGGTGTTTTCAAAACACTTAGATACTTCAATGCGGATAAAGCTAGATTCGAAATTAATGGCTACTGAATTATTTGTCGCCGTCAGCTGATCCACATATTGAACGTCTGTTTTATCTGTGCAGGAATTACCATTGGTTGCCGAGAAATCAGATTCAGATTTTTGAATCAACCCATGAATAAATGCCGGAAGCATTTTAATGTAATCAACCGGCAAAGGTGTTTGTTCCAACCGAAAATTTGAAACGCCATCATAAACTTCTTTTGGCAAGTCAGCCCAACAAAAATTGGAAAAAATAATTGCAATAAGAAAAGTTAATGGGCAGAAGCCGTTTTTCATAATCTATCCTCACAAAGTTTTAAGATATTTGCGGCTTCAGAAAAAGTATTTTGCGTAAATATTTCGTTCTTGATCAAGGCGACGATATGCATTTTTTCTTGCAGCGGTAGCTCGCAGAATCCAGATTCGACGTAACAATCCGGATGCGAATTGAAAGATTCCGACTGAATTTTTTCGCACCTTAAGTTGGTCGAAAGGTTCCCGTTTAAAAGTTTCGAGACGGTAAGACTTTTTCTTTGCAGACAGCTGATAACTTGGCGAACCCATTTTTTGCCGGTTGCCGTTTGCATATTCTTTAAAAGTGAAAACTGACTGCCACTACAGTATTTATAGCCAAAACTGAGATTATAGCCATCGACGCCGCAGGGATTCTTTTTATCTTGGCAAAGGTAAAAATCACAGCTTCCGATATAATTTTGACAACTCTGATTTCTACCGAAAGCAGTCGCCGTCCAGACAGAAACAACTTTTTGGGCCCAAACTTTTCCGCCTTCATACTTAAGACGTGTTAGAACTTCGGGTTCATTGTATTTGAATCGCTCGATCCTAGCTTGAATAAAATCCGCTGGTTTTTTTTCCGCATGAAACAGGTGGCCTCCTTGGCTGACCTGAGCTAAAGCAAAGTGAATAGAATCCGGAAAAAGCCCTGCATCTAAATTAAGGGGGATCATTATTTCCGGTGGAATATCTTTGATGTATTTAAGATCTTTACATCCATGAATAAAGTGACCCGTAGCATGAATATAACTTTCTTGATCGAAGTAGAAAACAGTCTGAATTTCACTTCGAGTCCAGGGATCCCAGCTGAAAAAATATGTTTTTGATCCGCTTCCATTTTCTTGCGTGGCGCAGACGGGGAACCCAGAAGTATCATAGCTGATATTAAAATTCGCCTGACCCAGAGACGTAAAAAATAACAGGATAATAAAAAATAATTTACTGATCACCTTGGCTCCAAGTAATGTTGGGCTTTTGTTAATGCCAAAATGACTAAAGAGGTCGTGTAGCTGTCAGAACGCCAAAGAACCGTGTTTCGCGCCTGGGCGACTGCCGAGAAGAAAACCTCTCCGTCCCAGTAAAGTTCTGTCGAAGATTTTTCTTTCCGCTGACTTAGTAGATACTGCATAGCTAATTGAACCGCAGTCGCATTCTGAATGCCCGAGGCTTCCGTATAATTCACCAAGGCAATCAATGCTAAGGCTGTGGACTGCACCTGGTCTGTGCGACCAATTCCGGGTTCATTATTCCACGAGCCATCTGGGTTTTGATGCGAGAGCAGAAACTCAAGCGCCAGAGGGCGTGAATTTTCTAAACAACTTGCACCTTGTTTGTAAGCATTCGAAATTGTAAAAAATACGGCGTAAGAATTTGGATAATAAATGCCGCACTGATTTTGCTTTCCTTTTTCGATTACGAAATTAAGTAATTCACAAGATTCCTTATATCCTGGCAGCTGAATATTTTTCGTTGCCGTTAATAACCTGAGCACATTGGCATTCACAACGCAGTCGACATCGTTGAAGCCAAAAGGGACTCGAGCCCCTTTGTCGGGCGGCGCAAAAACATTTCGGGTCATCTGTTTTTCATTAATAAACCAGGTCATAAAAGCGCCCGAGTTTTTGATGGAATCAAAATAATTATAATAGTGTGGCGTGCGATTTAAATCGCGATACTTACTTAAGGTGTCTAGGACCGAGCTTGGTATTTTGTAAATGGATAGCGGGTGATGGTGAAAAATAGATTGAGCGTAGGCTTTAGCCATGTAGGTCGTCGAAGTCGTGTCGGCATCCGGAGGAATATTTGTTAGGCCGCGAATAAAATCCGGAACGTAGACAGAAGATTTTGGGGCATGAACGCGGACATGATTGTATTTACCCCAATTATAGAAGTCATACAGGCTTCCATCAGCATAGTGATTGGTCGATTGAATTCCTTTAGTAATCATGGGAAGGATTTGTTTGTACTGGGGATTTAAAATGTAAGTTTCAGACAATAAATTAACAATGGACGAAGTGGCAAACGAAGTTGGCTCTTGCGTGGGTTGTGCCCAAAGCCGGCCGACACCTAATAAAGCCGGCAATAAATAAGACTTCATATTTACGGACCATTCTCCGGGCCAATACAAAGATTGATCTTCGACATGTTGATCGTGAGCCACAAAGTTTAAAGATTTTTCGATGACACCATCAAGTTCTGTCGCCACTTCATGGCTAAATGCCAGCGTCGAAATCAGCAAAGATAGAAGGAATGTACTTTTCATCATAAACAGTTGAAGTGCAAATTACAGAGCCGCAGTAGCTAATCTATTTCAGTTGAGTGTCTTAAATCGAGATCGTGCGGTAAAAAGTTGAACACCTGTCTAAAAATCTCTTTTTATTTATAGGACATTCTTAGTTTTGTGGGCTAAGTACTTTTATTTAGTTTCGAGGTTCATCCAGTTGAGTGCTGAGTGATATGAGGCACAGTCTGAATCAGCCACTTCGCATAGTACTTCTTTCTTGTCGTGTAGGGGATAAAGCCCAAAGCCTCTAAAACATTCTGCT
>JAYTHR010000443.1:0-3251 GCA_043732425.1 Bdellovibrionales bacterium | reverse complement strand
ACTTTATTCTTCGACGTCATTACTCATTAATCCCGCGATCCACTGCAGCCAGAAAAAATGAGAATGCTCGAAAATAATTTTAATCATCGCGGTCAGTGGAATCGCTAGAATTAGTCCGACCCCGCCCCAAAGCTCGCCCCAGGCGACTAAGGCAATAGTTGAGGTCGTAGCATTAATATTCACTTGCGATCCTAAAAGTTTTGGCGTCACGAAGTCGGCGATGATAAAATGAATCCCGATGCAACTTGCGTAGACACCAATTGCGGCGCCAAAAGTCTGATTTTGCGCATACAGCTCAACGGCCGGAAGAAATCCGGAAAGCACGGCGCCAGCAAAAGGAATCAAATTAAAAAACGTAGCCAGAGCCGCTACACTGAATACGTTCGGCACCGAAAAGACATAAAATAATAAAGCAAATAACGGAAAAGTAATTAACCCTAAAATAAAGTTTCCTACAAAATACGCGCGTGTTGCTTTTGCAATTTTTCCCCACATCGCGCGACCGGTAAGGGGATTTTCGTACGCTCTGGCAAAAGTCCGACTGAGATTATCGCGCTCGATTAAAAGAAAAAAAGCTAAGATTGGCACTAATAAAGCAAAAGTAAAAATGGTCGCCGCATTCCCGATTCCATGCAAAATCGATCCCCCGACTCCACCAGCAAACGGAGACCCCTGAAATACTTCCACTTTAGAAACATCGGGATTCGCTTCGGCCCCTGCCGGATGAAAACCAAGAAACTTGGCTGTCCATCCGTTCCAAACAGCATTAAGCGAATCAAAGGCATGCAAAAATATTTTTCGCGACTGTTCGAGTTCCGAAACCACGCCGGAAAATAAAATACCTAAAATATAAGCAGTGCCGATTGTTAGAAACGTCGCTGCAAGCACCAAAAAGACTGCGGTTATATTCGTGCTCCACTTTCGTTTTTTTAAATACTCAGCCATTGGGTCTAGAAGAACGAATAAAAAGAAAGAGCAAATCACCCACAAAAAGAAGGCGGCACTACCGTTAACTAACAGGCCAACACCATAAAGACAAATCAACCACAGCGGTAAGACCAGTAGTCGCACCGAAGAATTTGCATCCGTTGGAAAAATCGTACGTTTCATCATAGCCGCAGTATTCCCTTGTATTGACGATTTGACAACGAATTATGTGCTGCTTAGAAAGCAGCTTCCGCTGACTACTTAAATTAATTTGTTATTCATTTGATCCAGACGCTCAGGTCACCGTAACTAAAAAGTTTAAACTTTTTTTCGAGGGCCCAACTGTAATTCTTTTTCACGATTTGTAAATCGGAAAACCCCGCGACTAAAGCTAACAAAGTCGATTCAGGCTGGTGAAAATTCGTCAGTAAGCGGTTCACGATTTTAAACTCGCTACCCTGCTGTAATAAAATATCCGTCGAGCCCGAAAAAATCCCCGTGCGCGCGACACTTTCTAGAACTCGAGTTGATGTGGTTCCTAAACTCCAGATGCCTTTACTTTCTGATTGTGCTGCTAAAATCGCATTCCAATTTTCAGAACTGATTTGGTAAATTTCTTCGTGCATTTTATGATCGTTTAGGTCCTCGGTTAAAACCGGAAGAAAAGTACCAAGTCCCACGTGTAACGTCAGTTCAACGACCCGCACACCGTTTCTCTTCAATTGCAAAATATCTGTTTCCGAAAAATGCAGACTAGCTGTTGGCGCCGCAAAGCTTCCCGGATTTTTCGCCCACGCCGTTTGATACCAAGCTTCGTCACCCGAAGTATTGTGACGATCGTTTCTGGCTTTCTGAATGTACGGAGGTAGCGGCATCTCGGCCATTTTATCAAAATCCAATTCCTTGATCTTTGGAGTTATCTGCACTTTTTGTGGGCGACCTTTTTCAAGTAAAGTCATTTTGAAACCTAAAGGCAGATTCAAAATATCTCCGACTCTATATTTTTTGGCCAGAAATAAAACAGACCATACATTTGAATTTTCCGATTCTGAAAGTTGATCTAAAAACAAAATTTCAGCGTCTTCCGTCGAGAAAACTCGCCGTTTTAAGACGCGGGTATTGTTAATGACGAAAACATCTCCGGTAGGAATTCGCTCGATGAGCTGAGGAATCGTGATTTCGCTCGGTTCACCGCCTTCATCCACGAACATTACCCGCGTGGGTCTACTGGGTTCTGTCGCAATCAAAGATTCGGGGTAGTCATATTTTAAATCCGTTCGTTTCACGTTTAGAAAATTAGCATTTCTTAATTATTCTTCCAACGGCTAATCGGTTTATTTTTTTACTCATCAAATTTTTGTTTCATTTTCATAATTAATCTGTAAGCATCAGAACTAGAGTAATTACACTACCCCTTTTCAAGGAGAATTTATGGCCCAAGTGGATACTAAAAAAATATGGTCCGTCATCGGCGCCTCCAGTGCTGGAACGTTGATCGAATGGTATGACTTCTATATCTTCGGAAGTTTAGCGACGATCATTGCGGCGCACTTTTTCCCCAAAGGAAATGATACGGTCGCCTTGTTAAGTACCCTAGCTACTTTTGCGACAGGTTTTGTCGTGCGCCCTTTCGGAGCCTTGATCTTCGGACGCTTAGGGGATCTGGTCGGTCGTAAGTACGCTTTCATGGTCACACTAATGATCATGGGTATTTCAACAACTTTAATCGGAGTCCTTCCAACTTACGAACAAGCTGGCTTTTTAGCTCCGTTACTTTTATTACTTCTTCGCTTACTCCAAGGTTTAGCTTTGGGCGGAGAATACGGCGGAGCCGCAACCTACGTGGCCGAACACAGCCCGGATAATCGCCGCGGTTTTTACACGAGCTTCATTCAAACAACGGCTACTTTGGGATTATTCATTTCTTTAGGAGTCATCCTGAGTACGCGTTTGAGTTTAGGCGAAGCCGCATTTAAAGACTGGGCTTGGCGTCTTCCGTTTTTGCTTTCGATCGTCTTAGTTACGATTTCTTACTTTATCCGGAAGCGCATGCACGAATCTCCAATGTTCGTGGAAATGAAAGCTTCTGGAAAAGGATCTAAAAGTCCGCTGCGTGATAGCTTCGTAAATCCTGAAAATCGAAAAATGGTTTTACTGGCCTTATTCGGAGCCACTGCCGGTCAAGGTGTGGTTTGGTACACGGGTCAGTTCTACGCACTTTACTTTTTGCAAACCGTGTTGAAAGTGAATTTTGTCACGACAAATATTATCGTGGCCGTTGCTTTGATATTAGCGACTCCATTTTTTATTTTCTTCGGGCATCT
>JAYTHR010000442.1:0-10661 GCA_043732425.1 Bdellovibrionales bacterium | reverse complement strand
TCGAAATTTTATTCGCGCGAATTTTTGCGACCTCGCTGAGTTCAGCACCGTTCACTAACATTTCGACTTCGTTGCCATCAATCGTTTCGAATTCCAATAAAGCCTGAGTTAAGCGCTCGAGCGCTTCCTTATTCGTTGTTAGAATTTCTAACGCCTTTGCGTAGCCTTCATCAATAAAGCGAGTCACTTCGGCATCGATTTCTAAAGCTTTAGAATCTGAATAGTTCTTCGATTTTTGCCCGTAATTCATACCTAAGAAAACAGGTCCTTCGCTTTTTTCGTAAGCCTGTGGACCCAACTTTTCACTCATACCCCATTCGGTCACCATACTGCGCGCTAAGGCCGTGGCGCGCTCGATGTCGTTACCCGCGCCGGTCGTAAAATCTTTATAAATAATTTCTTCTGCCGCTCGACCACCGAATAAAAATGCAATCATGCTGACGGCTTTCGATTTGGAAAGATTCAACATATCTTTTTCCGGCAAAGTCTGCGTGATTCCTAAAGCCATTCCGCGAGGAATAATAGTCACTTTGTGAATCGGATCTAGACCTTTTAGCTTCACGCCAATCAGCGTATGCCCGGCTTCATGATAAGCCGTGATTTTTTTATCTTCGTCACTAATAACCATCGATTTTCGCTCACTACCCATGATGACTTTATCTTTAGCTTTTTCAAAATCATCCATTTCTAAATACTTTTTATCTGCCCGAGCCGCAACTAAAGCCGCTTCATTCACAAGGTTTTCTAAATCCGCACCTGAAAATCCAGGCGTTCCGCGCGCAATTTTTGAGGTGTCGACATCAGGTCCCAATGGAGTCTTACGCGTATGAACCGCTAAAATATGTTCGCGGCCTTTGAGATCGGGTTTACCGACAACCACGCGGCGATCGAAACGCCCCGGACGAAGTAAGGCCGGATCTAAAACGTCGGGTCTATTTGTGGCCGCAATCAGAATCACACCTTCGGTGGATTCGAACCCGTCCATCTCGACTAACAATTGATTTAAAGTCTGTTCACGCTCGTCGTGACCGCCACCCATTCCGGCTCCACGGTGACGCCCAACCGCATCGATTTCATCAATGAAAATTAAGCAAGGCGCATTCTTTTTCCCCTGTTCGAATAAATCCCGCACGCGACTGGCACCAACCCCGACAAACATTTCAACGAAATCAGATCCTGAAATTGTAAAAAATGGAGCTCCGGCTTCACCGGCGACGGCTCTTGCCAGCAAGGTCTTACCCGTTCCCGGAGGACCGACTAACAAAACACCCTTTGGAATACGTCCACCTAATTTGGTAAACTTCTTCGGGTCTTTTAAGAAATGCACGATTTCTTGCAAGTCATCTTTAGCTTCATCAACACCAGCAACTTCTTTAAAAGTGATTCGATTTTTATTCTCAACAAGTTTTGCGCGCGACTTTCCGAACGACATGGCTTTTCCACCACCCGCCTGAACTTGCTTCATGATAAAAATAAACATTCCGACAATAAGCACCAGCGGCAACCAATTGATTAGAAACGAAGACATCATGTTACTAGATTCGGCCGATTCATAATTGGGAGTAATTCCCTTTTTCTGCAACTGCTCAAAGCCTTTATCGTTAATATTTCCTGAAATTAAAAAATGCGAGCCATTATATTTCTTTTCAAACTCAGGCTTTATTTCACCGCGAATTTCGCCGCGATCTTGAATAAAGACGATTTTATCTGGAACGACTTCTTCCATTTCTACGGCCCGTAAAAATTTCGAGTAGCTGAAGTCAGCGATTGATTTTTGGTGTTTCATATCCCAGGCGCGAAAAAAGAAAATAGCCATTATCAGGAGAAAAAACCAGAGGGCGAATGTTTTTTGATTAGCTTTCATGAAGTTCAAAACCTTTCTTCTAGGTCGGTGGTCACAGACCAATCTTTACGTCTTCTAAAATTCTAGCATGATTTGGTTAACATTTATCAACCATGTTACATGCCCTACGCTAAATGTGATATCTTTTTGATTTTTGTCGAGTCTCTTTTGTATTTCTGCAATTTGGCCTTGTGAAATATTAAAAATGCTGTGATGCCGTAAGAATAGCGCTAGCGCTTTCATTTGATGCGTTTCACTGAGGGAAAAAAACCATTTTCTATCTAGACCCAGCTGATTGGCTTCGTCGCTAGTATGAATTAAATCTGCAGTGTTACTAAAAAACCGCAGTTCAAAAGTCGGTACAGCTTCCAGCTCCTGACACAGTCGAAGTAAAGATCTTGAGTAGTTTTCATACCCTGAAGGGTTTTTCTCATCCAAAGATTTAAACCATTCATTGCGCAGCCAATTGCGTAAATACTGGCATGAGTCATTCGAGGGATCCTCCAGCCAGGTCAGGCTGTTAGACTTTGCGTAATCTAAAAGAACCGCTTTTTTAGTCTCTAAAAAGGGACGAAATATTTCCTGATTCCAAATGCGAAGCGAAGTAAATCCCTCAGGTCCGACTCCGCGTATCAACTTGAGCGTGAGTGTTTCTATCCAATCGTCCAGGTGATGAGCTGTTAATAAAGGCTGATTTCCTGAAGCTGATTTTCTGAAAAATTGCCAGCGCGCTTCTCTAAATGCCGCTTCAGAATTTAATTTGAGCAAACTTTTTTCGAAAATAAATTTGATGCCTTGATCTGCATATTTCAGACAAACAATTTGCACTAATTCTAAACTTTGATCCCGGTAGACAGTTTGCTGTTCTGAATCACCGGGCCCATGATGGTAATAGCCCACTATGATCTCGGCCTGTGGGCGAATTCTTTGCATCACATGAAGAAGCACCATCGAATCCAAACCTCCGGACACCGCCAGAAAATAAGATTTTTTTGATTCAAGTCCGTAAAGTTTAAGTAACTTCCAGACATCATGCTCTAAATTTGTCCAAGACATGGGGACCCTTATGAGTAGGAGATGACTTTTGACTGCGTAAATTCTAGAAGCCCTAAGGCGCCGAGTTCACGCCCGAGTCCTGATTTTTTAAACCCTCCGAAGGGTAATGTCATGTCCGACTTTACAATGTCATTCACAACAATTTGGCCCGCAATAATTCCCTGGGCTAAGTTTTCGGCCCGTTCGATATCGTCAGACCAAATCGAAGCACCGAGACCAAACTGCGTCGAATTGGCAATGGTAACAGCTTCTTTTTCTGAATGAAATGGAATGACAACTAGTAATGGAGCAAAAAATTCTTGGTCATAAAGCCATTTGCTATTCGCACCGAGTAAAAAAATCGAAGAATCCACGTACGCCGAAGCCTGTGCTTGACCGTGCTGTTTAGAAAAAATCAATTTTGCTTCTGTCGCTTTCACAAAAGTTTCTGTTTGCTTTTGAAATGCCGCTTTAAACTTCGGATGCGATAAAGGGCCTATTTGTGTCTTTAAATCTTCGGGTGGTCCGTACTGCCACGTTTCAAATTCACTTTTAAGCAAATCTAAAAAAGGATTCAAAATCTTAGAATCCACAAGGCAGCGCTTCGTACAAATACAGCTTTGTCCTGCATTCATTAATCGCGCCCGGCTGACGAACTGAGCCGCTTTCTTTAAATCGGCATCTGCGCAAATTAGCGCGGGATCACTTCCGCCGAGTTCAAGAACTGATTTTTTAAGATACTTACCGGCCAAAGATGAAATCGTATGCCCCGCCAGCGTCGAACCCGTGATGCTGACGCCCCCCACCCGGGGATCTGAAATTATTTTCTCGGTCACTTCGTGGGTCACCAAGCCGTGAATTAAAATAGGCTTATCCCAAACATTTTTAAAAAGAGAATTAAAAGCCTCGCCGACATGGGGAGTAATTTCTGAGTGCTTTAAAAAAACCACGTTCCCGGCTAAAAGCGTTGGAATAATCATGCGAATGACTTGAAAAAATGGAAAATTCCAAGGCATTACGGAATACACAATGCCTAACGGCTGGTGAACAATGGTGCTATTTTTATAAATCGAAGAAACACTTTCTTCGGCTAGAAAATGGTAATCGTACTGTAAATAACTTTGAATCGTTTGCGCGCATTTTTTGATTTCAGCCTGCGCTTCCGCAATCGGTTTACCCATTTCAGCGGTGATCAGCTGTGCTAACTCTTGGCTGCGTTGATTAAAATTTTGCAAAAACTGAAAAAGAACTTTCTGTCTTTCGGAAATACTGAGCGCTGACCAGGCTAGAAAGCTATGATCTAAATTCTGAAGGGCCTTTTCTAAGTCCACTTCTGACATATGAGATAATGTTTCTTTCGTGGATCCGGTAACAGGATTCACCGTAGTCCAGGTCGAATCGTTCACGGGGAACTCACTTTCCTTTTTTGGCGTGGGGCTCGGAATCTGTTTCTTTTTTCATGATCTCAATTTCTGCCGTCACTTTAAATTTGTGGTTTTCGGCGAACTTCGAAAATTCTTTGATAAAATCAATTTTTCGAACGAGCGCAATCATTTCGTTGGTCACTTTTGATGAAATGTCGTCCTTGGCTTTTAAGGCTTGTCCCAGAACAGTTCCCATCAGCTCTTTCGAAATATCGCTTGCAGAACCTGCCGAAATTATTTTTTTAATGGTATCCGAAAATTTTCCATCACCCTTGATGATCGGATCTTCAGCCGGTGTTTGCCGCGAATCTTTTTTTTCATTTGCCATAAATTTCTTTTACTCGTTTCTTAAAGTTAGCCATCATGATGGGTAAGTTGACGCTCACTAATGTTTTTGCCATCGCACCAGGAACTAACATCCCGAATGAGGCTTCCACGTTATACTCTACCTGACAAAGTCCTTTTTTTTCAGATAATTTCCAGCAACCTTTCATCGTTTTAAAAACATCGCCGCCGATAAAAGCAAAATCAATCTGATCGTGTCCTTTTTCTGTGACTTTTAACATGTACTTAAATGTTTTGATCAAAGAAACGGAATATTCCATTTCTTTCACGGCTCCCGCTTTTTTAGTTATCTTAACGGACTTTACTTCCGGCAAGAATTTGGAATAGCTTTCAAAGTCGGATACAATTTTATAGAATTCTTCCTGAGTGCAGTTGAACTGCTCTTTAGTCTCTGCGGTGGCTGCGGCCATTTTGTAGTCTCCTTTTAAATTATTTTTTAAATAATGCTTCGGCGGCCGCTTTTAGCTGCGCCGCTTTGTCTAGGCCCGAAGTGGCTTTATCGCTGCCACTAAAGAAATCGCAAAAATTAGAGCGTTCCTTGTCGCGAACAACGTCGGCTGACGTTTCACGGCATTCATTATAGACTTTCGGATCATAAAATTCACAATTTTTACAAACGTGTAAATCCGACCTACAAAATCCACACTCTTCCCGAAAACCAATTTTGGATTCCGACGTCGTTATTTTTTTGCAGTGAAAACAGAGTACTTTCATCGCCGCTTAGTGGACAATCTTTTTTAAAGAAAAATTATGATACGCATCCACGTAGCGAATGGTTCCTGTTTGCGAACGCATCACGATCGATTGGGTCTGGGCGCGCCCACCCGGTAAAAGTTTAACTCCTTTTAAAAGGGGTCCATCCGTCACGCCAGTCGCACAAAATAAAACATTTCCGCTGGCCAAATCTTCGAGCGTAAATTTTTTATTTAAATCCTTAATTCCCATTTTCAGCGCGCGCTCTTTTTCATTTTCGTTCCTGAACTTCAGACGTCCTTGAAAATCGCCACCCATGCAGCGCATGGCCGCGGCCGAAATAACCCCTTCCGGCGCGCCACCAATTCCCATGAGTAAATCAATTCCTGATTCAGCCCAAGCGCTGGCGACTGCGGCAGAGACATCACCGTCTCCGATTAAATGAATGCGGGCTCCGGTTTTTCGAACCTCGGCAATAAGGTCTTTATGCCGGGGTCGATCTAAAATAACAACCGTGATATCGCCTACAGCTTTTTTGTTGCCTTCGGCTACGCGGTGTACATTTTCGGTTGGCGACAAATCAATGTCGATCATCCCTTTGGCATTAGGGCCCGTTGCAATTTTATCCATGTAAGTATCCGGAGCGTGTAAGAAACCGCCATGCTCGGCCGCCGCAATCACCGAAATAGCGCCGACGCCGCCGGTGGCACAAATGGTTGTTCCCTCGAGCGGATCTAAGGCGATATCAATGGCTGGAGAATCATCTTTTTTAAGCCCTACTTTTTCGCCGATAAAAAGCATGGGGGCTTCATCGCGCTCGCCTTCACCAATCACGACGGTTCCGTCGATCGCGACCGTGTCGAAAGCTTTTCTCATGGCATCCACCGCCGCTTGATCCGCGGCTTTTTCATCGCCTCGACCCATCCACCGTGCAGAAGAAAGGGCTGCGGCCTCGGTGATGCGAACAAATTCTAAAGCCAGGTTTCGGTCCATAGTTCTTTCTCCATAATTGCTAGTAATTTTTTATCAAATCGTAATACTTTAAAATCTTCATCCAAGCGACAATGAACAGTTTCTGCAACCGCTAATTTCTTCATTTTAGAAAAAATCTGATACTGTAAAATGAGTTTTGCTTTTTGAACGCGCCCTTGAACTTGAATAACCAGTTCGTCACCGTAGTGTGCTGGCGACAAATGTTGGACCCTAGTTTCATAGACTACTAGGCCAAAAATAGATTCTCGAGATTGATCTAAAATGCCAAGACTACGGCACCAGGAAACCCGAGCCTCTTCGCAAAAACGCAAATAATTCGAGTGATGGACAATTCCCATCAAATCAGTTTCGTACACATGAATGTTGCGAGAATATTCAAACACCGAGATAGCTTGACAGAGGCTAGCGCAGCAAACAACACTTTAAATATCTATGAGCGCACTCCCCTTGTATTTAACTTTGGCCCGCATTGTCTTAGTCTTACCCATTTGCTTATTAATGACCTTAGATACCTCTTGGGCTCGCGTTCTAGCGACTTTATTATTCATTGTCGCTTCAATTACGGATTATTACGACGGCTACTATGCGCGAAAATTAAATGCAGTTTCTAATTTAGGAAAGTTTTTAGACCCGGTGGCCGACAAAATCTTAGTGTCGTCGGTGTTGATTTTGCTGCTCGTTCAAAGGGCTATTGATCCGTGGATGGTCATGCTATTTGTAGCCCGCGATACCATCGTCGGCGGAGTGCGTGCGGCCGCATCAGCTGATGGAGTTGTTATTGATGCTCAAACCACTGGCAAATGGAAGGCTGCCCTGCAAATGATCGCCATTCCTTTTCTAATTCTGAATGATTTACACAAAGATTTTCCGAATAGAAACATTGGCTATGGACTTCTATGGCTCAGTGTATTACTCAGTCTGAAAAGCGGTTTTGACTACTGCTGGATTTATCGAATAGGCCGGCAGAATGCCAAGCTTTAAGGACTGGATAGAATATGCTTTTTTATATGCAAATGAAAAACTGGTTCTTAATTTTTTTAATTCTAGTTATGGCCTATTTAATTCAGCAAAAATCGAGCGGCTCAAATAAAATGTCGTACCGCGCGTCGGCTCCACTTCTTTCTGTCATTAGATGAAGATGATGATCTAATGACACTTCTCACGAAACAATACTTTTGGATCAAAACACTTTTCATGGACATGAAATCGACCTGGAAAAGCTTTGGGATCAAAGGTCTGTATAAAAAATACGGTCTCAAGCTTATTGCCGCTTTTTTTATTTATTACCTGCTACGAGATTCTATCATTTATTTAATTCTACCCTGGTTTATCGCCAGCAAACTGATTCACTAGCTAGCTAAAAAAAAGAATTTCAAAGCCTCGATAAAACCTTTGTCGTCCGGAACCTGTTCGCAGGACGTGAAGTTTCTCAGTAAACGCGCATTATGATTTGTCATTCCTTTTTCGAGCATCCAGGGCGGATACGGAAAAAAAGCGGCAATAATGCAATTTCCTTTGGTGACCGCAGCCCACTGTCTATCTTCGCTGGAGGCCATATGTATTTCGCCAGTTTGCCGGTCTTTGATCGCGACCGAGAAAGAAAAGATTTGTGAATTTAAAGCTTTCTGAGAATCTGTTAAAACCGCTATAGGCCCATTGACTCGTTCGACCGCGACGACCTCGCCGATAATCTTTTTTTTGAACAAGAACGACCAGTTAGTAAATAATATGAAAAGTAAGATAAAAACCGGAACAATAATTAAAATCCATTTTTTTAAAGCAGCTAGGAATAATGTCATATTTTGTTTATGGCCGATTCTTATTTTATTTGCACGGCAAAAGACCCGCTAACGCAGCTTGTAGAGTCTAAGCCTGTCTATTGTGTAGCCTAATTACAGCCGTTAGACTTAAAATAGAAGCTGCTACAACTCGTGTTACAGAAAGAGCCTCATGACAATTGCACTTTATCTTTTAATTGGTTTTGCCGCCGGATCTTTGATCATCGGCTGCTTATTTTTTTTCGTCCGTCGCCACCTGATCTCTGAAGCTTCAAGCGAAGCGAAAGAAATGATTGCTGAAGCTCAAGAGCAGTTCAATTTGGATGAGCAAGAGCGTAAACAAAAAATTGAGGAAATCGAACTCGATCTTTGGTCCAAAGTGGAAGAGGCCCATTTACTGATCGAACAGCGCTGCGAAGATTTGGAAGCTCAGGCGGTAGCTAAAAAAGCTGCTTTTGAAGAAATCTCGAAAGCGGAACGTGGCACTTTAATTCAAAAAGAAAATGAGCTGCGTGAACAGTCGATTAAGCTTATTCAAACGCAAGCTGAATTTAAAAAACTACAAGACGCGCGCCTAGCTGAAGAAGAAAATTATAAAAAATTATTACTGCAGAAAACAAATTTGGAAGAGCCTGAAGTTTTAATGTCACTGCAACAGAAAATGATTACGGAAGCCGAAAACAGTGCCACCCAAAAAGTGGAACAAGTCGAATCAGAAACCAAAGAATTTGCAGAGCAAAAAGCTAAACGGATTTTAGGGTTAACCATCGACCGCTTCGCGAAAGAAATGAGCGTCGAGCGCGGAATTTCGGCCAGCCACTTTCCTTCTGAAGCGGTGCGTGCTATTTTCTGTCAAAAATTAAAAGAATTAGTCACCCTAATTCAGTCCGTCAGTGGATGCGATATTTATATCGAAGAAAATCCAGAACCCGATCGCTGGCACTATATCCAAATTGTAGGGTACGATCCAGTTCGTCGGGAACTGACGCGCAGAATTTTTGAAAAAATATTTCGCGATATCGAAAAGCAAAAAAGGGCTCCGGTTCCGGCCGACTTACAACGGACTTGTGAAAATATAAAAACGGAACTGCTGCGCCAAATAAAGCGTGATGGTGATTTGATCGCCAAAGAGCTGGGAATGCAGAACCTTCATCCTGAGGTGCGCCAGGTGATGGGCTCGCTACGCTTTCGTTACTCGTACACTCAAAATCAATATTTTCACTGTGCCGAAGTCGGAATGTTTGCGGGGCTTTTAGCCGGAGAAATTGGAATTGAAGTTAAAAAAGCGCGTCGTGTGGGTTTACTGCATGACCTGGGAAAAGCTTTAGATCACGAGCTTGATGGAAGTCACGCCGTTATTGGCGCAGATTTTATCGCCGCCAGAAATGAAAGCGTTGAAGTGGTTCACGCCGTTCGCGCCCATCACTATGATGTTCAGCCCGAAAATGAACTTGATTTCCTAGTGATCGCGGCCGATGCAATTTCTGGAGGTCGCCCCGGAGCCCGACGCAGCACCATGGAAACGTACACGCAAAAAGTTTCTGGTCTTCAAGAGATTTCTAAACGCTATCAAGGTGTCACCGATGTCTTTGTTCTTAACGGAGGCCGCGAATGCCGCGTGCTGGTGAATTCGAAAGTGGTCGATGATTTAACGGCGCTAAAGCTGTCCGAGCAAATTGCGAAAACGATCGAAGACGAAATGCAGTACCCTGGACAAATTAAAGTTGTCGTGGTTCGGGAAACTGTTGTTTCTGAAAGTACTTCAGGCAAATCAGGTCGGTGATTACGTCGATGATTACAAAGATCAGTTGTGGAATTGTTGTCTACGATGAAATCAACCACCTGAAGCGTTTGGTTCCTCATTTACAAAAAGAACTTGAGTCCCTTGAAGTCGAATGGGTTTTTATTTTGAACCACGAGCAGCCTGAAATTCGCTGGTGGATTAAAAACTGGTTGAACGAAAATTTATCTGCAGTTACCTGCATCGAAAATCCGGCCAATAATTTGGGGTTTGCACGTCAGTTGATATTAGAAAATGCGTCTCAGGATTACGTCTACCTGACCGACCCCGATATTGATGTCCTACCGGGTGGTTTAATTCAACTGATTCAGCTTGCAGAAGCCGAAGCCATTATTGATCATCAGTTAAAAAACATCGGCTTTGGTGGAACACTTATTTACCGCTCGAACGTCCCTTTTCTGCAAAACACCTACGATTTTATTTACAAAGTGGCCGAAGCCATTCCATTTTCATTTCAAATTCAGCATCACTCTTACCTATCTACCGTAGATCATATTCCTTCATGTCATCTTTTGCTGAAGCGTCAACTGGCCTTAGCTATCGGCGGATTTTCTCATCACTTCCCCAGGGTGGGTGAAGATTTAGAATTTACCCACCGGGCCTTCAACGAGGGCTATCGCTTCGTATTTCTTCCCAGTTCCCGGGCTTTGCACTTTCAAAACATGACAGTAGGCCAGTGGCTTTCAAAAATTTTTCTTTTCGGCCGGGTGCAAATCACAGTTCAAAAAATTCACTTTAAAAAGGGACTT
>JAYTHR010000441.1:0-3263 GCA_043732425.1 Bdellovibrionales bacterium | reverse complement strand
CGCGGGTCCTCCAAGGCAATTTTTCCTTTTAATTCAGGTTTTAGTAAATCATCTAACTTTTCAACACTGACTGATAAGTCTTGTCTGGCAACAAACGCCATTGGCGCCCAGTCAAATGCTAGAAAATATTTTTCCTTAACTAAGCCAGAAATTTCCGAAGCGTATTCAACTTCGGACGCCGAGTCTATCTCTTTCCATTTTATTTTACTCGCCGAGCGAGCTAAATCAAATTGATCCAATCCGACGACCGCGTCGGCAATAGAACTTTTTCCTTCGAAAGATATTTTTTGTAAAGTCATAGATACGTCTGATGACTCAATAAAATCCACTTTAATATTATTTTTCTTCTCGAACAGTGCCGCCAGTGCCGGACCCGGCCCCCATTTGGAAACAAACGAAATATCCGCGTAAACTTTTACAACGCGGTTTTCGGTGGATACCTTCTGACTTTCCGTGTTTAAAAAAAGTATAATCAGGCCTGAAAAAATTAGAATTAAAAAAACGACAAACTGTTTCATCTACCACCACAAGCCGCGACGGCGTTTAAAGAAATAATAATCAATACCTAAACAGCGCCCCGCCCCGACCCAAGCTAATAAAATATGGCAGGCAATCATCAGTTTAAAAAAGGTTTCTTTATCAACCATCGAAAGGGTTAAATAATTAAGACATAAGAATATAGCTATGATTGAAATGGGCCGCACCACATAACCGATGATGTAGGAAATTCCAACGGCCAGCTGAAGTCCGATCAGTACAAACGCAATGATATTCCAATGGGGCATTATCTGCTCGCTTAGTAATATACGGTACCACCCTGGCATCATGGGCTTATTCAGAGCATTTAAAAATAATTCCGATACTGAATTTCCAACGGCTAGATATGATTTCCAATCTTTTAAAGCTAAATCTAAATAAAAGTAGCCTAAGAAAATTCTCAGGAATGAGATCGGAAGCAGATGACCAACATATTTGATACTTTCAAAGTAAGCTTGCAACATACTGAAAGCCTACCTTAAAGACCTCTGCGAGGACAAGAGCTCAAAAGAAAACATTTCTCGCAGTTAGGACCACGCGCTTTACAAATAGCTCGACCATGGGCAATTAAATAGTGGGGCAGCATGATCCACTCTTCCTGGGGAAAAATTTGATTTAGCTTTTGCTCAATTTTAACGGGATCTAATCCTTTGATCCAGCCCATTCTGTTGGCCAGACGACTAACATGAGTATCCACAACTACACCGCTCGAAATATTATAAGCATTTCCTAAAACGACATTGGCAGTTTTTCTTCCGACGCCAGGAAGTTCGTAAAGCTGCTCCATTGTTTTTGGAACGTCCCCTGAATGTAAAGAGACCAACATTTGGCTGCAAAGTTTTATGTTTTTCGCTTTATTATGATAAAATCCTGCTGACCTAACCAGGCTTTCAATCTGCAAAATTTCAGCTTGGGCCATGCTTTTGGCATCTGGAAATTTCTTAAATAATTCCTGAGTAACAATATTGACTCGCTCGTCAGTGCACTGTGCAGATAAAATGGTAGCAATAAGTAATTCAAATGGATTTTTAAAATTTAAGGCACAATGGGCATCAGGATAGTGCTTCTTTAATTGTTGAAGCCCACGGCTAAACTCGACTTTCGTCGGCTTTATTTTTTTACTAAACTTACTTAATTTTGATTGTGATTTTAAGTTATTATTTTTTGTCGCCAAAATCGCCAATAGCCTCGACGGGACAGCCTTCCATAGCCTCTTTACAAGCGGCTTCTTCTTCTGGATTTTCAGGCTGCTTAGCGACATAAGCATGTCCGTTGTCTTCATCCATCACAAAATTCTTAGGGGCCGAAAGAACGCAGGCGTCACATGCAATACAGGATTGATCGACAAATATTTTGCCGTCTTTATTTTCTTTCCACTTTTGCGATAAATCTGCCACACAGACCTCCGAGTAGGACAATCTAAAAAACTTCTAGTCTTAAGTCAATTTCATGTCTCAAGACGTATCAACTCTATGCCAATAACAGCTAAAATAGAGCTTTAGGAGGAATTATGCAAGGTCCACGTTCCCCAGAGGCTCACGAATTTTCAAACGTTGTCGAATTTTTAAATCAAAACCTTCGCGAAAATAATTCCTGGCCTATTTCAAGCGAATACCCAACCGCTTTAACTGCGAACAACATCCACAATATGAGCATTATTACCGAGGACGAGAAAATAGTTTCGCACGCCGTTCTTAAAACATTAATCATAAAAACACCACTATGTATTTTTAAAATTGGAGCCATTGGCTCAGTCGTTACCGACCCACAGCATCGCCAGAAAGGCCTGAGCACTAAAAATATCGAAAATTGTATCAAACTTGCCGCTAAACAAGAATGCGATATGGTCATACTCTGGACGGATAAATTTGATTTTTACAAAAAATTTGGCTTCGAACTAGCTGGAATCGAACAAACTTACATCTTAGAAAAAAAAATAGTCCCAAGAAACCAGAAATTAAAATTCTTAAAAGACAACAAGGTCGATCCAGACGCAATCCTAAAACTTTACGCTCAGCACACCGTGAATTCAGTCAGAACTGCTGATGACATTCGAAATTATTTAAAAATTCCGAACTCCCGACTTTATACAGCTTGGAATGAGCACAATCAGTTAGTTGCCTATGCCATTGAAGGAAAAGGAATTGATCTTACAAATTATGTTCACGAATGGGCAGGACATGTTGATGGCTTAATGGATTTATTTTCTTTTATGCAGCAGCAAAGCCAGCAGCCCCTGACGGTGATGGTTCCCTCGCACTCTGTTAATTTACGCCGCCAGCTAGAACAGGTTTGTTCGATGTCTCACCAAGGTTTCTTGGGAATGATTAAAATACTCGACTACGATCGAATATTGAACAAAGTGAAAAAAGCGTTTCGTGCTGAAGGCTTAGAGCAAGTCGTTTTCGAAATGCAAAAAGATGAAATCATTTTTGGCTACGGCACAGATCTGTATACAATTAAAAGTCCCAACGACTTAACCCAGTTACTTTTCGGTCCACTAAAACCACAAGACCTTAGCTTCATGAAGACGGCGACCCAAGAAAAGCTAGCAACGTTATTACCACTTCCACTTTGGGTTTGGGGATGGGATTCAATATGAAATGCAAACTTCTATTTCTAATTTTTTTCTTGTCTTTGTTCACAACGACATCGTGTCTTAAAAAACAGAATTTGGATGAGGAAGACTTGGGGCCAGCGCTGAAGCCTTTAGAGGTTACAAAAGC
>JAYTHR010000440.1:0-3274 GCA_043732425.1 Bdellovibrionales bacterium | reverse complement strand
CTAACGGCCTTAAGACTCAAAAAGTTCGCGCCCCGCTAGGAATTATTTTTATGATTTTTGAATCCAGGCCGAATGTTATTCTTGAAGCTTTTTCGTTGGCGTTCAAATCGGGTAATTCAATTATTTTACGTGGCGGCTCGGATTCTTCGGCAACGGCCGCCCTCATTTACAAAATGATGACCGAAACCTTGGAACAGAACGGACTGAAGGATGTCGCATTTTATGGTTTACAAAATTACGATCATGGCGTGGTCGATGCCTTATTAAAAAGAAAAGATTTGATTGATATCGTCATTCCCCGAGGCGGAGAAAAATTAATTGATCACGTTCAGCGTACGGCGCTTATGCCCATTATCAAAAATGATCGGGGACTATGTCACACGTACGTCGATGAAGACGCAGACTTAGCGATGGCCGTAAGCATTGTGAAGAATGCAAAAACGCAGCGCCCAGGGGTCTGTAATGCGTTAGAAACGGTGCTTGTTCATCAAAAAGTGGCAGAGAAATTTATCACGGCGCTGTACGAAGCAACGAATTCTGTTCAGTTAACTTGGTATGGAGATCAGCAGACACTAAAAATATTAGCTCAAAAAGATCGTGTAAGGCCTGCGACCGAGAAAAGCTGGGATACAGAATATTTAGATTTGATGATCAACTGCCGTGTGGTTGCCTCACTGACAGAAGCTCTACAGCATATTGAAAAGTATAGTTCGAAGCATTCGGAAGCCATCATCACCAGTTCTGAAGAGAAAGCACACCTGTTTCAAAATGAAGTGGATGCCGCCGCAGTTTACTGGAATGCATCGACACGCTTCACGGATGGCTACGAATTAGGACTGGGTGGAGAACTTGGAATTAGCACGCAAAAACTTCATGTGCGTGGACCCGTGGGCCTTCGCGAGCTGACGACGGCGCGGTGGTTAATTTCGGGAACGGGACAAATTCGCGGGTAACGAGTGGGTGACGATCAGTCCCTATTTTCCTCATCACTTCATCTAAAACAAATACAGACACTTTCAGCGCGGGCTTACCTTTTGCTTTTACAATTTTGAAAAGATGACTTCACTGGAAAAAATTTTAAATAATTTCCTTGGCATCTTTATTTTTAAAGCTGCAACTAAAGCAGAAAAAATAGGTAGTGACAAAAAAGTTGCTAAAATTAAGGAGAAAATATGTTCGAGAAAAAAGATTTAGCGGGATTAAAAGTTGCGATTCTATCTACAAATGGTTTCGAACAAGATGAATTAATGAAACCAAAAAAGGCCTTAGAAGAAGCGGGAGCAAAAACATTTGTAGTTTCTTTAGAAAGCGGCCAAATCAAAGGCTGGTCGAAAGCGGATTGGGGAGATTCGATCAAGGTCGATATGGTTTTACATGAAGCCATGGGTTTTGATTTTGATGCCCTGATGCTTCCCGGGGGTGTGATCAACCCGGATAAATTAAGAATGGACGAGCAGGCTGTACAATTTGTTAAAACATTTGTTGATGCAGGAAAACCCATCGCAGCCATTTGTCATGGACCACAAACTTTAATTGAAACTGGAATGGTGAAAGGCAGAACAATGACGTCCTGGCCTTCCTTAAAAACAGATTTGAAAAATGCCGGAGCTATTTGGGTAGACCGCGAAGTTGTGGTTGATAATGGCTTAGTGACAAGTCGTAAGCCCGACGATATCCCGGCTTTTTGTGCGAAGATGATTGAAGAATTTGCAGAAGGAATTCATGACCCTCATTCAACGACACAAAAAACGTCAGAAACACGAACGGGTATTTTTTAAGAAGTTGAGTAAATTCCCCATCCCTAGGCCCTGGGTTTTTGAACCCGAGGCTTAGGGTATTTTATTTTCAATAATGGGGTGGCGCTATGTGATTCGGATTGATGTCATCGGTAATCTTTTTTCGTATCTCGGAAACAAATTTAGCTAGCTCATCTAATTTTAATTGCTGCTGATAAACGACCTGATTAAGCTCTTCCACAAGTTTGTCCTGGTAAGCAATCTTGGTTTCAATTTCTACCCAGCGATTTTCTAAATTCATAAATAGCTCCGTCGATTTCATAAATTACTAAGGCTCAAGAATATGCCCCGCACCCGGACATATTGGTATTTATTTCGACAGGAATGTAAAAGATTATGGTAGAAAGCGGCCGTTTTACGACAAGGAAAGATTGGCGCACGGTCGATTAGGCTTCAACTAATAAATAAACTTAAAACCGACAAGCACATCCGTCATTTGACCGCGCCCAAAATCTTCAAATGAGTTCGCGACCGGATCATCTGATCGCAGTTTCATACTGGTGGTTCGCGCAGTGATGTCTAGAATAAAACCTTTGATCAACGCAAACCCGGCAGAGGCTTGAACCCCTAGATCTCCGGAAAGATTAACGCGTGAATTAGAAACTGTATTTTGAACCCATTTCGGATTCGAGTAATTGAGTCCAAGAATCACGTAGCCTCTGTCTGGAGTATGAAATAAATAATAGTTAAATAAAATTGCTGAATTCTGCATCGTATCTCGAGGATAAAGGTAGGTGCGAGTCACTGACCCATTCGTGTAGGTGAGTTGTTTGTGTTCGATATTTCGATCTGAATCTGTAACGTAGCCGACAGAAAAGCCAGATATCACGGACGTATAAAAAATAAATTCGAGGCCAAGGGAAGTAAAGCTTCCGGTTCCAAATTCAGCCGCACCCGGCGTGATAATGGGTCCCGGGTTCGTGCCAGAGACGTAAGACCCAAAACCTATTTTGGATCCCGGTGAATACTGACCCAGTAAGCCTACATGAAATAGCCCATCTTTCGAGGTATCTGTTGTATTTAAGGGGTGAAGATCTCGACCAAAACATTCAAAAGTAAGAAGTAAAATAATAAGTCCTAAGGAAAAATTTTTACTCATACAAACTCTTCGGAATGATTAAACTTAAACTAAACTAAATTGGTATAATAGACCTGCCGTCTTAATTTGAAACAATTAACTTATTATAGGAAAGATTTTAGAATCACCATCTAACTTATCAGCTTCGACTTTCTATTTTACCTATTGCTTTTGTCGGTTGATGAAGGCTATACCTTTCGTCATGAGTCTTAAAAAGTGCATCGTTTGGACTGTTGCGGGTGCCTTATTTGGAGTTTTTTTTGGCCTACTGGCCTCTGTTTTTCAAGGTGGACCATCTGCACTACAGGGGATAAAAGAAAGCTGGATTTTCTTTGCCGCCGTTGGCTTAATTAAAGCGTTCACCGATCCAAAGGAACCGCAGTCTTAAGGCTCAGTTAAA
>JAYTHR010000439.1:0-3275 GCA_043732425.1 Bdellovibrionales bacterium | reverse complement strand
TCTTGAATCAATTGATCTGCGCCCCAAAAAAGACTGCGGGTGAAGATTAAGCGACTGTTTTCATAGGCCGTTAAAAGAGTTTTTTTGTGACCAATATTAAAAACCAGTTGAATATTTTTTTTGGGTTTTTCGATTTCGTCGATCGTAAAATCAGCAGCCGTCGCTGGCGCCGTCTGATCCCAATTTTCTAATAAATTGGCAAAAGCTAAACCTTCGATCGTAATTAAATGCAGCTCAATTCCGAAGTCCGAAGCTAACGAAACTATTTTTTCAATATTTCGCTTTGGAACCGCATTCGCAATCACATCTGCGTTAGTTCCCTGCGTGCGGATTAATTTCGCTTCAAAAAGACAAATGTCCGCATCAAAAGGGATGTCTTCTTCCATTTCAAAAGAAAGACTTTTTTGAATCTTTAACCGATCAGAAAAAGGAAATGTTTTAAAGCGGGAAGTGACTTTATCTTGGCGCACGGCCATCACAAAACGGGTGGCCGTAAAATCTTGCGAGCTGATAAACTGCCGCATAAATTCGATGGCTTCTAATTCGCGATCTTGTTCGGAGCCACTTAAATTGAAAACTTTTTCTTGGACTTGGTTGATTGAGATACTTTTTTTATTTTGCAGCAGCTCAACGACTTTAATCGAGTATTCACCAATATCAATACCGATTGATCTCATGTTGTTAAGCTCCTTTTAAACGCTCAGATCTAATTCTCGGACCAGTATACGATACGGGGTGGTCCTTTGGGAAGGGGATCTTGTTTCGGAGCGGGGGACGTTGGTCCAGCAGCTGGCGTTCCACCGGCATTCGGTGTTTGCGATTGGTTCTGTTTTTTTTCTTGAGCCACGTAAGATTTAATTTGAGTCGCCGCGCGATTCAAATCAATAACCACCGTCGTAATTTCTTTCATCACGGCCGATTTTCCAGAGCCAAAAATACCCGAAGAGCGAATGCGAAAGTTAATGACTTTGTCGCAGATCATGGGCGTTTGATCAAACTCAGGAGATAAACGGGCGCCGCGGCTTTCGACAAAGCCTTTGAAGTCTTTCAGACAATCTTCGCTGGTGGCTCCCTTAAAAGGTCCGCCCAATTTGGGGTTATCTCGGCGAGCGATGGCCTCTTTGACGGCTTCATCGCTCAGCCCTTTATCTAAGGACTTTAAAACATTTTCGGAAGCCGTATTGGGATTGATCGCTTTCATTCCGTAAATTGTGATTTGGCCAGATAAAATATTAAAAAACTCTTCCGTCATTCCGGGAATTAAGCGTATTTCTTCTAACGTTCTAAAGCCTCGGTTCGGTGGATAGTTTTCCCCTAGATCTGAGAAAAATCCTTTTTTCGCGCCGCCACCCGCGCTGGTGTTCACATCACTCATCCAGTCGATCAAGTGATTAACTAAATCGGTAAAATTAAAATTTTGATATTCCTTGCGAAATTCTTCGTCGGATTCGATTTTTCTTTCGAATAACGTGAGAATCTGTTTCTTCGTGCTATCACGTAAAACTTTTGCCGGAGAAATTAAGTCATTCACATCTATTTTGGAACCTTCATCTTCAATCGTGTGCGTGTAGCTGGCATCCATCAGGGATTCTTTAGTTAGTTTTTGAATGGCTTCGCGGTCGACAGAATTCACCTCAGCACTGAGTGGCAGGGGCCAAGCAAACGGAAACTTCCAGATCTGATCGATTTTATCTGAATATCCCGGAGGTAATGGAAACCGCGACGCCTGCTGAAAAATTTTAATTCTTAGAAGAGCCACTTGCATTCCGTTTCGGGCGGCGTAGTACGCTTTTAGTCGATTTAATTCCTGAAAATTAACGACGTATTCGGTCAGCGAATCTTTTGACACTTCTTTGGCGATGTAGACCATAAATAATAGTGACGTGACGGCCAGAATTAATGCGACCCCTTTTTTCTTTGCGTGTCCACCAAGAGGATTATGTTTTAACCGCGATAAGAACGAATTCTTTTTCATTTAGCCACTCCATCCGCCGGAGTCGCCGGTACACCGGGTAAGCCTGTGGAATTGGACGGCGAGCCCGCTAGGGGCGGATTATTAGGAAAGTGAACAGGAATCACGTACTGCATGGAGTACGTTCTTTTTTTGCGGTCAATCTCGTGTTCGATCGCCATCGAGACTTCGACCAGCTCGGGGTAGCGGCCCTTGGTTGCCGCGTCTCCGCCATTATTTGTTTTCCAAGTCGAGACCCAGTCTTGTTTTCCTTCGCCGATATACCGCAGTTTAAATTCTGAGATATTTTCTAAAAGAACAACCTCAGTTCCGCCTTCACTGACATTGTCGTCAACAATCAGCTGTGTTCTACGATAAAGGCATTTACTTGATTTCGAAGGATCCGTTAAATTACGGCAATCCTTTAAGGAATAACCGACTTCAATAAAATCAGCTTGGCGTGAATTTGCCGTGATTCGTGAATTGTTCATGGTGACAAAATTCATTTGATCTTCGGTACCGACAAAATCTGTCGTGGGATCAATTCGCTTATTTTCTCGGACCTTGGTCGGAGCCGGCGGTACCGTCGGGGTCGCTATCGTAGGACTTGCTGCCGGTTTGTTGACGAGGTCAGAAATTTCCTGCTCAAAGTCACGGTAGTGAAAGGCTAAATTTACATCCGTGCGAATCATGCGCATGGTATCTCGAAGCCCTGAGACATCATCGACTTCGGTTTGAATTTTTACTTTTGCTTTTAAAGCACGGCTTAAAGCTTGCGTTGTTAGAACCGTTAGCGTGGATAAAATTGAAATTGCTAAAATAACTTCGATCAGGGTAAAGCCAGAATTTTTTTTGTGAATTTTTAGAAAAGGCCTTTTCACGAGCCAGCTCCGGCCCCGGGAACGGGTAAAGGGCGGTCAAAATCAATCATGTAAAAAGTCAAATCGGCCGTGATGGGCTTTTTCTTTTCTTTGTAAATAACGGTAACATTTATTTCTTTGATGGATTTTGATAAATGTTCGGTAAACATTTTCATAATCATCAGCATGGTTTGATCGGCTCCGCCTTCACGGCTAACGAGGCTTGAAGAAAGATCGGGGACTTCTAAAAGCCTTGATTTCATCGTCCACGAATAGCCCGGAACTTCAGATCCGAAATCATCGGCTTTTTCTTCGGGAATAGAGTCTAAAGATTTACCTTTATATTCTCGCTCAAGTTCGCTAACTTTCTTTTCAAGTAACGCCACCATTTGTACTTGAATCTGCGTTTTACGAAGGCGGTTGTACGTGCCGGCCCAGGAATTCATTAAAATAAATAAACCGGC
>JAYTHR010000438.1:0-3276 GCA_043732425.1 Bdellovibrionales bacterium | reverse complement strand
GGCTGATCGGAAGCCAGTTTTTAAAGGCGCGTTCATGCGTGGGATCGGTTTGCGTTCGTAAGATTTTTTCAATCAAAGGAACTAGAAACGCGGCGGTTTTACCCGTACCGGTTTGCGCCAATCCAGAAACATCGCTTCCTGCTAAAATCAGCGGGATAGCTTGTTCTTGAATCGGAGTCATTTCGACGTAATTCAGTTTTTCGACAGCGGCATTTAATCGGGGTTCTAGATTTAATTCTGAGTAATTCATAGCACTTAATGTGATAGTCGCATGCGCGCGTGGTGTCACGCGTGAAGGTCTTTATGCATTGTGCAAATTTAAAAATTGCCGCAAAGTTGCCGTAAATTCTTCGTATTTTTCAAAGTGAACCCAGTGCCCCGAGCCGGGAATCTGAACTCCGGTGATATGTGGGTTAACATCAAGCATTTTTTCATATGTGCTTTGCTTAAGCACATGGGAATTTTCTCCATGAATTAGTAGCACCGGCATTTCAAAAGATTTTGCTTCGCCCCAGTAGTCACGAGAATTACCCAGTCGAGCGATCTCTGAAACCGCAGCCTTTGAAAATTTCCAGTCATACGAGCCGTTTTCTTTTTCTTCAATATTTGCCTGTAAAAATAAATTCAGAACAGTGGCTGATTCTTTCGGAGTAAAAACTTTGGCGTAGTCGTGCTCAAAAAAATCTTTCACTTGCTGGCGATTCTGAAACGGCGTCGGCACCGCATTCAGCATTTGTTCATAATACGTATAGACTTGGGGATCGCTGTCAGGGCCCATATCTTCGATCGTTAAAGTTTTTACTTTCTGCGGGTATAGATTCGTAAAAACCATCGCGTTTCTGGCACCCATGGAATGGCCGACAAGGTGAAAGGAATCCCAACCTAATTCATCTGTGATAATGTTTAAGTCTTCAGCAAAGTCTTTCGGAGCATAACCGGTCGTAGGCTTAAAGGACCTTCCATGACCGCGTTGATCGTAGATCAAACATTGAAATTCATCCTGTAGTTTTGAAGCAATTTTTCTCCAATTTGCAGAAAAGGCCATCAATCCGTGAACAAAGACGATGCGATGGGCAGTATTTGTACCTAAAATCGAATAATTGAAATTATCTAAATACATTCTTTTTTAAGTACTCGACTTGAAAACGAAGCTCAATTAAAAAAGAAGTCATGGAAGTTTCGAAAAATTCTTCACTGATGAAGAACTACACACACAAGCTAGACCAAATGCACGAGTCTATCGACCCCCAAGCCTTGGGTATTTTGAAGCGCTTGAAAGAATCAGGCCTGCAAGCTTACTTAGTCGGTGGTTGCGTGCGCGATCTGCTCGTGGGAATCAAACCCAAAGACTTCGATATCGCAACGAACGCTCTTCCGAATGTGGTGAAGAAAAAAGTACCGTACTGTTTTATTATCGGCCGCCGCTTTAAGTTGGTGCACGCCCGCCGCGGTGAACACATTTATGAAATCGCCACATTTCGTCGAGCCGCTTCGGCCGAAGAAATGGAAACAACATCCGACGACGATAAGTTATTTTCAGAAGAAAACTTTTTCGGAAATATCGAAGAAGATTCTTACCGCCGCGATTTCACCGTAAATGCATTATTTTACGATCCTATCGACAGAAAAATCGTCGATTACTGTAAAGGTCTTGAAGATATCGAAAGCCACACCTTACGGATGATCGGCGATCCCGAAACACGCTTAAAAGAAGATCCAATCCGTATTTTACGCGCCTGTCGCCTATCACAAAAGATTGGATTCACGATGGCTCCGGAACTACGCCAAGCGATTCTGGATTTTAAATCAGAATTAAAACGAGCCGTACTTCCAAGGCGTCGTGAAGAGTGGCTTAAATTTTTCAGACTTCCACAAGTGGATCTAGCTTTAATGGAGCTTTTCGACTTAGGACTAATGGAGATGGTGCTTCCATCGTTTCATCAAATATTTTTAGACGAAAATAAACGTGAAGAATTTTTGGCTTACGTTCGACAATTCAAACATGTGGGAATTGATTTTTCAGATTCAACAACACTTTTTTCCGCCGTTATTTATTCTTACCTACTAGTGACAAATCCCGAAGGAATTCATCCGCATCAGCTGGAAGACAGCGAAGTCTTTATTGCCTTTTGCCGCGACGAACTTGGAGTTTTCAAAGCGGAAGCCGCGACATTAATTAAAACGCTTTTATTTCTGCCGACTTTGAAAAAAGTCGAAGCTTATTTACAAAAAGGCGAACGCCGCCAATTTTCAGTCGTACATAATCACAGTTTTGAATTCGCCCTACAGCTGGGTTTTCTATCGCACTATCTTCTTGGTGATGAATTTCTTTTCTGGCTTCACGAAAAAGAAAAACATAAACCTTTGTAATCGCTAATTTTTTACTTTTGTAACGTCCGAAAACAATGAAGCCGCAGCTGCCGCGATACTTTCCGCATCAAAACCGTGCTTGCGATAAAGTTCAATAGCATTGTAAGCACTTTGTCCGAATTTTCCGTGAACACCTAAAGATTTAACGTGAACATTCAGTCCCGATTCAACAAGTTGATGCGTTATAAAACTTCCGAAACCCAACAGCACTTGATGGTCTTCGACAGTGACGATGCGACCTTCACATTTGAGCACAAGATCTTTTAAATCTTTGGGGTCTAATCGATTTAAGCAGCTTAAGTTAACGACTGCCGTGCCGATTGATTTTTCTTTCAATAGATCACTTGCAACTAATGCTTGGCCAACTAAAGAGCCCGTCGTTATCAAAAGCACATTTTTAGCAGTCTTAAAATTTTCTTTCAAGACTTGCGGGCGACCCAACTGATAGGCGATTTTATTTTGTTCCGTTTTAAAAGTTTTAGGAAAATTTTCGCGACCTAGAAAGAAAATCGAAGAGTGTGGAATTTTTCCTTCACTGCGATCTTTCACAAATTTCTCGATCACCTCGGTCATCAGCGCGTCAGCTTCTTCGCTAGAAGAAAGAGAATACAAATCGACTCCAGGAATGGTCGCCAGCATCGCCATGTAACTTAAGGCTTGGTGAGAAGCACCGTCAGCGGCATCTTGAAAGCCTGTGTGCGAAAACACTCCTAAAATCGGAGCTTCAGAAAGCATCGCCATCGTTAGCGGTAAGGCGCCTTTGGTCACGCCAAACTGGGCAAATGTATCGACAACAGGAATAAATCCTTGTTTTGAAAAACCGGCTGCCGTTGAAATCATATTACTTTCAGCGACTCCGACATCAATACAAGCTTGCGGATATTCTTTTCGAAATCCAGCGACCCC
>JAYTHR010000437.1:0-3293 GCA_043732425.1 Bdellovibrionales bacterium | reverse complement strand
AGTCTTCGAAGCGCAGCATTCCGTTACGAGTTGATTTGTAATTCTGGGCCGCCTCGGGACGGCTGAAGTAGCTTTGAAGATGGTCGTGAGCCGAGCTTTCGCCACCTTTAAAAGAACTTTGAAGCTCAAGTGATGTTTGACGAAGTTCCGTAGCCGTCGTTAAGTACTCAGTTTGCAGCGGGGCAAAGCTTCCAGGAAAATGATCCAAAGTCTGAACCGGAGATAAAATTTTTAAGTTCTTTTCTACTTTTTTTCTAAATTCAGTAAAGATCATATTTTCTTTATCAAAAACAGGAAGAGTAGTCCAAAATTCGGTCAAGGTTGAGTCGACGCTCGATTGAACTATTATATTTTTCTCGGCAGCTATTTTTTTAATATTTTGAAACTGAACCTGCTCTTCATAATTGACGTCTTCCTCAAGAACTATTTGCTGAATATTGTTTTTAACTTCTAGACTAATGAATTCCTGCAAAGTTCGAAAAGTAATCACAAGCTGTTGATTTTTAGCGGCAAGTTGCTGTTGTAAATTAACTAAAGATTCCAAAGCGAACTGTTTTCGAAAGGGCCCTGCGCGCTGAATCAGATCGCGCCAGCTGACGACAAATATAATTTCTTTTGAATTCTGAATGGCCCCGTTTAATAAGGGTGAATCCTTCAGTCGTAGATTTTTCGTGAAACAAAATAGTGTTCTCAAAGTAAGCCCTAGGTTTTTAAAATTTTTTATAGTCTGAACACTTTTAATTCTACAGGCCAGCATTTTCGTCAACCACCTAGACAGTGAGTAGCCAATCCACGCCTGTCAACAAAACAGGACTCTGAGGGTCAGAGGCCATTTTCTCTAAGTCCCTGAATTTTGTGATTGTTTTGCCTTCAGCGAGCGGCCTTGGGGTTGCATCACCGTATGGGTAGCCTTGGAGGCCCAATGTCATTACTGAAAAAAATCTTTATCCCGTGCTTATTGGTTAGCTCCGTTTGTTTTGGGGATAAAATCAAATTATTAGATAATAACGAAGAGGCTTTACAGGCGCGGGCCGCTTTGGTGGCGAATGCAAAACGTGAAATCTTGATCGAATACTTCGAGTTTGGTAATGACGATTTTTCCTTAACGGGTCTGGCTTTAATCAGAGATGCAGCTTTACGCGGAGTCAAAGTCAAAATTTTGATGGACAGTATGCATAACGCCTTAACCAACGCGGAATTAGCCGCCGTACTGGGCGTCGCAGAAAATTCAAAAGCTTTAGAAAATATCGAAATTAGACTGTTCAATCCTTTAGGAAGTCTAAATATTTACCACCAAACGTACCGTAACCACGACAAATTATTAAATGTCGACGGCGAATATATGATTGTGGGCGGACGTAACGCTGCTGAATCCTACTTTGGAAAATCAAAGACGATGAACTTTAAAGATGCGGACGCTTTGGTGACCGGAAAAAGTGCCCAGGATTCTAAAGAGTATTTTTTAAGATTATGGAACACGAATCCCGAAGTCAAAAAGTTAGAACTTTATCAGTACTCGCAGCGCCAAATCAATGCGCCCCAGTGCACCGAAGCGCAAAACGGAGATTGCTTTGCTCCCGAGCGTGAAATCCTGACCAACCGCGCGCGCATCTCGGCATTATATAATCAGTATAATGCAGGAAAATCTTGGATTAAGACTCAGCCTTTAGCGGATATGTTAGCCGATATCGAAGACGTCAGTGAAATTAAATTTGCTTTCAACGATCCGACGCAAGAAATGAAGAACATAGAAAAAAAATTAGCGGCGCAGATCATGGAAAGAATTGTCGAAGGTGCTCAAAAAAGTATTACCATCACGACACCTTATCTGTTTCCGACGGATAACGAGATGGCTAGTCTACGCGTCTTAGCTGCGCGCGGGGTGAAAATTAAAATTGTTACTAATTCACTAGCTAGTACGGACAGTCCGCTAGTCCACGCGGCTTTACTGACAATTAAAAAGCAGCTTGCTGAAATCGGCGTCGAGCTTTATCTTTACAAAGGGCCTGAAGTTCTTCATGCAAAAACGGCCGTTATTGACGGTAAGGTGGCCTTCATCGGATCTTTCAATTTCGATCGTCGTTCGGCAAATATAAATCGAGAAATCGGCATTCGCGTGGGAAGCTTTAAAGACGAAAAAGTTACCGCATTCACGCAAGAGTTAATTCAGTTTGTTAATTCCGAACTGATCGCAAATTCTATTTTAGCTATTAAAGACGGCCAGGAAATCAACTTAGAAGCGTTTGATGCTTCAGTGCCTGAAAAGAAAAAGCAGCAATTAGAGAACGCAAAAGCGTATGTCGGTTTAATTAAAGAAAGCATCTAGAAAGAATTATCGAATTAAAAACGCGGAAAACAGCGCGGAATAAAAGCGAAGACTTGCTAGTCTTCGCTTTTATTTTTTAAACTATCGGTAGCGATAAGCCCACGTGTGTCCGTTGGCTATAAAAATAAAAACTGATGCTTTCCTGGGTCGTAAGTAATTCGGCTGTAGTCGGTGGACGGGTAGCACGAGCCATCCGCGGGCTGATCACACGTGTAAGCTCCAAGGTCTAAAGCCGTATTCGCAGGAATAGCTAGCAGCTTAGTATTGGTATTCGGGTCGGTGGGATCAGGCGGGTGAATGGGAACCACGGACAGTGTATCGCGTGCCGTTGGGACTTGCGTCACCGAAAGCGAAGGCCATTAAACTTCAGTGAAAAGCGCGAAATGAGCAGTCATCTGGTGCAGATTGATTTCATCACGAGTTCATAAAAAGCACTGTAAAAAAAATAGACAAAGTAGACCAGTTATAACGATTCCGTGGGCTCTAAAACGTGCCTTCATATTGCAGAGAAGTTCGCTGTGAGTGTATACCTGGAAGCGGTCACCGGCTGGTGCTGAGAAAAAAAAGGACAAATTATGAAATGGATTCTTGCTGTAGTCGTAGTGGGTTTAAGTGCGGTGAATGCGTTCAGTGCTGACAGCACGTGGTTTCTTTGTGATAACGGTGCGGCCGTGTTCAACACGGTCGAACATCGAAGCGCTGATGGCATGGGCCGCGAAACCTCGATTCAAATGTTGATCGGCGTGAATGTGCTGCAGGGATTACTTGTTTACACAAGCTCTGGAGACGTTGACTCTGGGACTGTTAAATTAATCGGTCCAGAAAAGTCAGAACTTAGTTTTACTGGGGGAATGACTTTTGATTATTCTGAAAACGTGGTGTTAGTGAATGGAAACCTAAACGAAGGTGACGTCGCAGTTCCTATTAATGCGAAGATGAAGTGTAAAGAAATGCACGCCAGCGCCCT
>JAYTHR010000436.1:0-10768 GCA_043732425.1 Bdellovibrionales bacterium | reverse complement strand
TTCCGAGCGTTTTATTTTCAAAAACTCCGCTGATAATTTCCGGAATATCATTTTCTTGGCGATCCGTTGTCACCGAACTTTGTCCTGGTTTTCGCCGTTGCAAATTATTTTTCAAAAGCTCATTGCTAAAATTCACTCCGGAAGGACAGCCCTCGATCACGACACCAACGCCGACGCCGTGGCTTTCGCCAAAAGAAATCATTTTAAATAAGTGACCAAAACTATTTGCGCTCATGCGGGACTCCAAAATTTTTGTTGTTCTTCGGCCTGGACTTTAAACATTTCTAATCCAGAAATATATTTACAATTCATTCTTTGAGCGTATTCAAGGCCCATTGAATTTTCTTGGTAATTCTGATCGATAACTAATTTGGGTTTCCACATTTCCACAGGCCACTGCGTTTCGGGAAGCCGTGGAGCAGACCAAATGACAACGTCTGGGTTAAAATGTGAATCTTCAATCATTTGGTGATCTTTCAGCGTTGCGGTCCGGGACGAAAAGAAATAAGCCTTTGGAATCACGGATCGCATCATCGCTAAAGTTCCGCCACCGCCCCAGACGGCGATTTTATCACACTGGTCTAACGAGGCAAGATCGATCAGGGCCTTAAATCCATCGAAATCTGTATTCTGCGAGAAAATTTGATCTTTATCGAAGACCAAAGTATTTGCGGAATGAAACTGATTTACAAGATCACTACGACGATTAGAAAGTTGGTAAGCCTTCTTTTTCAGAGGGGACGTCACGGCTGCAAACTTCAGCCCTAGTTGACAAAGCCAAGGTTGAAATTCTAAAAACTCGGCCTCATTCAAATCAATCGCCGTAAAAAAAGTATTCTTATTTTCAAAAAATTTTTTGTGAACCTGAGGGCTACGAGAATTCTTAATCGGCTGACCCAACACGGCTGCAAACGCCGCGGGTCTTTTCTCAGGAAGAATTAACCACTGATATGTTGAAGGCTGATCGCTCATGTTAGTAAAATTACGCACGAAATTTATTTTTTGTGCGTATTTACAAAGTTGTCGGTACCAAAGCCACTTTCCATTCTGTGAACGCGGTAAAAAACTGCGGTTCTGCGGATGCTCTTGTTGCCAGTGATGACCAATCCACAGCTCCTCATAGTTTTCCACAACAGGACTTAGCTTTTGGTGATTATTTTCGAAAGGTTTCAGTGCCGCTATCCCTAGTTCGATGCGGTCCAGGTGACTTGAAACGATCATTTCCGAATTATTCAGGAAAAACTTTGGAATACTTTTAATGCTTTGATCAAAATCTAATCGCGCTTTTAAATTTTCATATGCCGTAGTTTCGTGACGAACAGAAACTAACCAATCGAAGTGAGTATTTGCACCGACAAGATCAATAATATCTTTTTCTGCAATAAGGTCCGAGCGGAGTTCTATTTTTCTATACATCCGTTTCAATGCGTCTATTTTAGAGATTTCATGAGAGCCTAACGTGTAGTAGGCATCGGTAACTTTAAACTGATGATTAATGACTTTCTTTTCAATGGGATCAACCGACTCAATTCCTTCGGGCATGAAATAAGTTTCAGAGGCTTTTTCGGCGTACAGAGTCTGGCGCTGCGGATAACGCACCTTAAATTCTTCCAAACTCGTTAACTTAGGATTTAAGCGAGGTCGATTTAAAAAAATACGTCCATCAACATCTGAGCTTCGGCAGATGAAAAGAATTTCAATTCCATTCGGAATTTCGGACAGATTAAAACCTGCGCCCAAACTGATGACAAAATCTTTATTTTCATTCATTAATTTAGTGAAAACGACTTTTTCTTGTTCGCGAAAGTAACTTTCGCCTTTTTGCGTGAAAATTTCTGCAATTGTCATTGCTAGCTGGGATTCAATTTCCTGATCTAAATCAAAATGGGGAACAACCCTACCCGATTCCGTGATGTAAATTTCGTGCCGTTTTAAAAACTGTGTTTTACCCACTCCGCGGTGACCAATAATTACTTTTTTCAAACTGTAACCCCAATATCATTCCAAAAATTCGGATAGCTTTTCTGAACTACTTGGGGATGAAGAACTTCGATGTTAAATCCTGCCAGTTGCAACAAGCCTGCCGCCATGGCCATGCGGTGATCATGATCAGGATCAAATATAATTTTCTCAGACTTACTTCTTTTTGAACTAGAGCCCTGAATTCTTAGCCCATTGGAATCAACAGCACATGGCACACCACACAACTGCAAAAGTTCAAAAGTTTTTGATAGACGATCGGATTCTTTAGCCTTCAGCTGAGACGCTCCGAACAAGTAAGATTCCCCTTCCGCCTGGCTACAAAGCACGGCCAGCACTGGAAAAAGATCTGGCGCATTGACAAGGTTAATACTTATAGCCTTCCATGCGGTTTGTCTTTGAATCGCAAAGGTACTTTTATCGACTGAATATTGAATCGTCATGCTGTCTAAAATTTGTAAAAATAAAAAATCGGGCTGAGTTGATTGGCTATTCCAGTTTGTTATTTTTACGGATCCCGCTATCGCACCTGCCGCAATTAAGGCGAAGGCCGAACTGATATCTAATTCTGCTGCTATAACTTCGGCCTGTGGAATTTGAGATTTTAAAATTTTAAAATTCCATTTTTCTGTGGTCTTTGTTTCTACAATCTTCATTCCGCACGTTTTTAATAATGATAAGGTCATTTTTAAATAATCTTCTGAAACGACGGGTAACGCTAATTCAATTTCCAAATCATCTGGCAAATTCCATGAATTCAGCAGAAGTCCAGACACGAATTGGCTTGAGACCGCGGCATTACATCGTATTTTATTTTTTAAGTTCCAGCCCTTGGAACGGATCTGCATTCCTGTTGACGTTACTTTAACGTCGCAGCCCAACTGCTTTAGAAGTAAAATTAGATCTTGCTGGGGACGCTGTAAAAGACGCGGATGCGCTCTTAATTTGAAGTCTCCGGAAAGTCTGGACAAAAGAATGGAAAAAAATCGAAAAGTCGTTCCGCCTTCTCCGATTTGAAATTCGTTTTGATTATTTTCAAGGTCACAAAGTGCTGCTTTTAAATCAACAACATCCTGAGCTTTTGAAAAGCCAATTAATTTTAATTTTGTATTATAATGCTGAATAATCGCCGCTCGATTCATCCAAGACTTCGAGCTTTCGAGGGGGCCATCGAAAGTAAACACTAGGACTCCATTTTTTGGCGCTGAATTTCTTTAAGAATATTTTCAATCTTCACTTTTTCACAGACAACGCGACCTATTTTTTGAATAAAAATAAAATCAACATATCCCATGGCCGTCGATTTCTTATCTTTTTCTAAAAGTTTTTTGACATCTTTTAAAGAAATAGAATTCATTAAGGTTTCTATTTTCACCGTTGGTGGATAGAGATATAAAAGATTGGTAATTTTTAGAAAGTCTTTAGTCGTAAGCATTTTTCTTTTAAGACTCCAGCGCGCAGAAAACAAAATTCCTAGTTTAACGGCTTCGCCATGGGCTAAGTGAAAATGGCTTTCGAAAACATGACCCAGAGTGTGGCCCAGGTTCAAAACACGACGAATACTACTTTTTTCGGATGGGTCTTTGTTAACCACACTCATCTTCGCTCGGATCAGTTCTGGTAAAATCTTGAACAGATCTTTTTCAGAAAAATTTTGTGATTTCTTTTCTAATTTTTTAAAAGTACTTTCTGAATTGATAATACCTATTTTAATCACTTCACCAAGCGCCTCAGAAAATCGCTCGGTCGGTTGAGCTTGCAAAATAGCTTCAACAAGAAAAACTTGATCAGCTGGGTAGTACGTCCCTAGTTGATTTTTGACTCCCTGAAAGTTTAGACCATTTTTTCCGCCATGGGCAGAATCTATGGCAGCTAACCACGTTGAAGGAATCTGCACAAATTTTCGACCTCGCGAAAAAATACTGGCTAGAAATCCGACGAAATCTCCGACGGAGCCCCCGCCAACAGCTATAAAAGTTAAATTTGTCGTCTGAGGCACTTTTTGCTGACTGAGTAACGCTAAAACGGCATTCAGGGAGTCGAGAGTTTTTAACGATTCGCCCGCTTTTAGAGAAAAGCAAAACCGAAATTGTTTTTTCCAGCTTTTGAATAAGGGCTTATTTTCCAATTTGGCGTCGTAAAACAGAATTGTCTCGGCCGGGAAAAGACCTCGTCGTGGCCACTTTTTAATATAAACCGTGTTTGTTTTCACGATTTGAATCTAGACTTAAATATAATTGATATCAAGCATTAGGCCGTGATTATTCATGGGGACTTACATAAGCTAAGGCGTTTTTACAATTTAAATTAGACTCGAAAGAAAGGCTTTTTCATGCAAAAAATTAAAGTTGCTAATCCGGTAGTTGAGCTCGACGGCGATGAAATGACACGCATTATTTGGAAGTTTATCAAAGATAAATTGATTCTTCCGTACTTAGATTTAGAAATTAAGTATTTTGACTTAGGGATGGAATACCGTGACCAAACTAATGATCAAGTCACGGTTGACGCTGCGGAAGCAATTAAAAAATATAACGTAGGAATCAAATGCGCCACGATCACTCCGGATGAAGTGCGCGTTAAAGAATTCAAATTGAAGCAAATGTGGAAATCTCCGAACGGAACGATTCGTAACATTTTGGACGGGACTGTTTTCCGTGAACCTATTATTTGTAAAAACATTCCGCGCCTAGTTCCTAACTGGACAGCCCCTATTTGTATTGGCCGTCATGCTTTCGGGGATCAGTACCGGGCTACCGATTTCGTCACCAAAGGTGAGGGTAAATTAACAATCACTTTCGAACCAAAAGTCGGCGAAAAAATCACTCATGAAGTTTATAACTTTAAAGGTGATGGCGTCGCGCTAGCAATGTACAATACGGACGAATCTATTCGCGGGTTTGCTTATTCATGTTTTAATACAGCCTTAGATAAAAAATGGCCTTTATATCTTTCAACTAAGAATACGATTCTTAAAAAGTATGATGGTCGTTTCAAAGATATTTTCGAGGAAATCTATAACAAAGATTTTAAAGCAAAATATGAAGCTGCGGGAATTACGTACGAGCATCGCTTAATCGACGACATGGTTGCTAGCGCTTTAAAATGGAATGGAAATTTTGTTTGGGCTTGTAAGAATTATGACGGCGATGTGCAGTCCGACACTGTTGCTCAGGGTTTTGGATCATTAGGAATGATGACTTCTGTGTTAGTAACTCCGGATGGCAAAACTATGGAATCAGAAGCGGCTCACGGCACCGTGACTCGTCATTTTCGCATGCACCAGCAAGGGAAGTCGACGTCTACGAATCCAATCGCTTCTATTTTTGCGTGGACTCGCGGCCTTGAGCACAGAGCCAAACTTGATAAAAATGCGGCTTTGGAAAATTTCTGTAAAACTTTAGAAAAGGTTTGTGTTGAAACTGTTGAATCCGGTAAAATGACGAAAGACTTGGCCGTTTGTATCTACGGTGAAAAGGTAAACTCAACACAGTATTTGAATACTGAGCCTTTTTTGGATGCTATTGATCAGAATTTAAAAAAAGCAATGATGCTTTAATTTTGAACCCAGTAGTTTCGAAGAAATTCGGAACTACTGTCCAACCTTACAAAGTAAGGTCATTCGATTGACACTTTGTTACCTGAAATCGAAATTAACCACGACCCGCAGGATCTCAGATTGCAAAGCTTTGAATATGCGAAAATTCAAACGACATTCTGTGAGCTCTTTAGGTTTTATTCTTGAAGATTCAGAACATTCAAAAATTTTAATTTCTGATTTTTCTAGAATGGGAGTTTCTTTCCAGTCAGAAAGGATTCTTTATGCAAAGAGTTTTTTATCGATCGTGTATCAAAACGAGAGCGGACAATTAGTTCAAATGAAAATTTATGTTAAGAACGTTTCACAAAAATGCGCTTCGCACTACCGTGTGGGCGCCCAGTTCGTTGCCGTGGAATCTAGAAGTTAAATTATTCCGTAAAAAAAACCTACATAAGTTAATTTTCAACAGTTTCCATAAACTTTTCTGAAGTCAGTTGCATTTGGCAAGCATCAGTTTTGCTTTAAGACTACCGTATCAAGGAGGTCAATATGATGTTGATCCAAAAAGGTTTTAAAGCAGTTATCGTTTTACTTGTACTTCAAGGTTGTGCAGGTGGATCCGGCAGTGACAAGGTTGTCACGACCTCAAATATTGATACCGCCAGTTTACCTAACGGAGCTTCGTTAATCGCTCAATCACTAACGGCCACTGCGCCGGTGACTGAACCAACTCCGCCTTCAATATTAAATCCGACTCCAGTCGTTACCAGTCCCGCTCCAGTCACTGAGCCAGTTCCAGCACCAACTCCGGTAGTTACTGTTCCGCCAACACCGGCACCTGTTCCACCGACGCCGGCACCAGTTCCACCAGTAGTTTCTGTTCCGCCGACGCCGGCACCAGTTCCACCAGTAGTTTCTGTTCCGCCGACGCCAGCGCCTGTTCCACCAGTAGTTTCTGTTCCACCGGTTGTTTCCAATCCGCCACCTAAAGAACAGCCAATATGTAAAATCACTGATGAAGACGACAACGACGACGAAGATCGCGACGACGATCGTGAAGAACATGGTCACAAACGTCATTTAGGTTTTTTTGGGCGTTATTTAGGTTTTGATAAAAACCGTGATGACGACGACGACAACGATCATGAGAATCGTCATCACAAAAATATTTCATGTAAGCAAGATAAAGAAGATCCGAAGCAATACTGTGACGATGACTTTATCAGTAAGTATCTGAAAAAAGGTTTTAAAGGTTTCAAGTTTAAAATCATCGATTCAGATGACGAAAAGATTGAAAATGAACATGGAAATTTAATTGTGGTAGCGACTCATCAGCATTCTCGAATCCGCTCTATTAAGAACTTTAGCGGTAAACTTATTGTTTGCGGAGTCCGTGTTTTAGAGATCAAGCATTCTCGCGGTCATGTAGCTCTTCATCATTCAGATATCGACGATATGGATGATCATGACGGACATATTGAACTAGATCATTCAAGCCGAGTAAAACGAATCCATAATACGCGTTGCACTCTTAATAAAAGAGATCGTGATTAAGATCTGTTTCGTAGCTTAGGGTCCAACTGGTCCCTAAGCCCATCACTGATCAGCTGAGTTGATAAAATTAATAGAAGTAAACAAATTCCAGGAATAGTCATTAACCACGGTGCTTGCTGAATATAATTTTTCGAATCACTGAGCATCGTTCCCCATTCAGGAAAAGGCGCTTGAACGCCAAGTCCTAGAAAACCTAAGGCCGCCGTATTTAAGACGGCATCACTAAAACAAACCGCTGACTGAACTAATATTGGAGTAAAACAATTCGGAAGCAAATGCCGAAAGATGACTCGAATGGGTAATGCTCCTAAGGCTTGCGAAGCTTGAACGTAATCCTTCGAGCTTTCAATCATAGCGGCTGAGCGCACCAGGCGGTACATCACTGGTAACGACACGATTGTCACGCTGAGGATGGTATTAACGATTCCCGAACCTAGAACAACAACAACCATCAGGGCTAACAGCAAGCTAGGTAAGGCCTGCAGAGACTCCATGATCTGATTGATAATCAAATCCGTACGGCCTTTAAAATATCCCGAAATAAGCCCTAAACTAGCAGCAATACAAACAGAGAAAAACGTCGAAATCAATCCAATCCCGATTGAAAATCGAGCGCCCACTAATAGTCTTGATAAAGTATCACGACCTAAATCATCCGTTCCAAGCCAGTAAAGTGGATTGGCTCCTGCTTTCCAAAACGGCAGCGCCATTTGGCTATCAGAAAAAACCTCTTGAAAGGAATAAGGGGTGTAAATAAGAGATATCAACGCCAAAGAAATAAAAAAAATAAAAATACATAATCCAATCATCAGATTTTTATTTTTTAGTTTAAGCATTTTTCATATCTTTCATTTTAGGATTTAGCTTTTCAATTCCAAAATCAACAATCACGTTCGTCAATGCGATAATCAGCATGGAGTAAAATAGACCCGCCTGAACAACAGGATAATCGCGGGCTTCGATACTTTTGATTAACCAACGGCCAATACCGGGCCAAGAAAATAATGTTTCGGTGATAATAGCACCCGTCAACAATTGTCCAAGCGACAAGCCAATCGTCGTCAAAATTTGCGGCAGCGCATTTTTCATAATATGTTTGAAAATAATTTTTGAAGGTCCAATTCCTTTAGCTTTTGCCGTGCGAATAAAATCTTCTTTTTCAACATCTATAAATGCCGACCGAGTTATTCGGGTAATCATGGCTAGGGGAATTGTTCCTAAAACAAATGCCGGCAGAATTAAATGCTTCACGGCACTCAGAAAAGCCTCAAGTCCTGAACCACTGAGCAAAGAATCAATCAGAAAAAACCCCGTACGGTACGAAATATCAAATTCAATTCCGATTCGGCCAGAAACCGGTAGCCACTGCAGCTCGACCGAGAAAAAGAAAATACATAATAAGGCCCACCAAAAAATTGGCATTGCAAAACCAATGGTCGAGATTGATACGGCCGTATAATCCCAAATTGAATTTCTTTTTATTGCAGCAACAATCCCTAAACATATTCCGGCAATAGAAGCCCACAACAATGCAATACAGGCTAATTCAAAAGTGGCTGGCCAAAGAATTTTAAACTCACTCATCACCGGCTGGTGCGACACACTCGATTCCCCGAAATCACCCTGGACGACATTTGAAATAAAAATTTGAAATTGCTTAAGTAGCGGTTGATCCAAACCGTACAGTTTTTTCAGCTCTTGAATTCTTTCCACTGAGGCTCCTCGTTCGCCCAAGATATTGGTCACGGGATCTCCGGGAATCAGTCTTATGATCATAAAACTGACTAAGCAGATAAAGAAAAATGAAATTAGAATTCTAATTATTTTATTTAATATCAACACTTTCAAACTGTTCATGCCCGAAAGGGTCAATTTGGTAACCAACAACTTTAGTGCTGATCACTTTGTTTTGGCGTGAATGAGCTACCGTCACCCACGGTTTTTCTTTTTTAAAAATAACTTGTGCCTTTTGGTAAAGCTCGCTTCGCTTGGCTACACTTGATTCTTCTTTGGCTTTTTGAATTAGACTATTAAATTCTGGCTGGCACCAATGGGCATAATTGCTACCCGCTGCCACCGCAGAACATCCTAAAAGTACATTTAAAAAATTATCGGGATCTCCGTTATCACCCGTCCATCCGAACTGAATGAACGCGTGTTCGCCTTTTTTGGATTTTTCTAAGTAAGTCGGCCAATCAAAAGTTTGCAGCTTTACTTTAATTCCAATTTTAGCAAGATCGGCCTGCATCAGTTCCCCTAATTTTTTTCCATTGGGCATATAGGGTCTTGAAACCGGAATTGTCCACAATTCTGTTTCGAAGCCATTTGGAAAACCCGCTTCTGTTAAAAGCTTTTTGGCTTTTTCAACATTATACTCATCATCTGGAATCGATTTATTATAAGACCACATGGTTGGCGGGATCGGATTTTTCGCTACCACGCCCTGACCTTTGTAAATGGCATCGATGTATGATTTTTTATTCATGGCTAAGCTAATCGCTTCTCGCACCTTCAAATTATCAAAAGGCTTTTTTGAAGTATTAAATGCGACATAACCAATATTTAGACCTTCAGTTGAAACTAAACTTAGTCCCGCAGTGTTTTTAATTACTTCGATATCTTGTGGCTGCGGTTCGCTCATCACATGGCATTCGCCCGTTTTCATTTTTTGTAAACGTACTGTAGAATCCGTCGTGACCACAAAAATCAGCTGTTCAATTTTAGGTTTTCCTTTGTAATATTGATCAAAAGCTGTGTAGCGAACGGCAGAATCTTTTTGATAATTTTTAAAAACAAACGGCCCCGTGCCGATCGGATTAGTTTCTAAGGTCTTAAGACCTTTTCCAGATTTTATTAAAAACTGTGCGTACTCTTCGGAAAGAATACTGGCAAAATCCATGGCCAAATTAGCTAAGAACGGAGCCTCAGGTTTTTTAAGGACGAAAACGACTGTTTCGTCATTCGTCTTTTTCACGTCTGAAATAATTTGATCTAGTTCCATGGCTTTGAAATATTCGTAATTTGCAGCGGGAATAGAAAGTGGGTGTTTAGGATCCATCTGCGACTTAAACGTATACACGATATCATCCGCATTCATTTTTCTTGAAGGCTTAAAAAATTCATTTGAATGAAATGAAACATCTTTTCGCAATTTAAAAGTATACGTTTTTCGATCTTTCGAAATAGTCCATGAGGTGGCTAAGCCCGGAACAACTTCGGTAGACCCTTTTTTAAAATCAACGAGACGGTTAAAAACAGCTTGGCTTGAAGCATTTAGGCTAACCGAATCGCTAGCCAGTTGCGGATTGAAAGTCGCCGGGCTGCCCTCCATGCAATAGATTAAATTTTTTGCGGCCTGAGCCTGAGATGCAAAAATAGTTAATAGTATGATCTTAAAAAACTGTGACATAAAAACCCCTCACCCGATAATTTTAAAGCCTCACATGCCAAGCCTACGATGACAAGAAAAACTAAGTGCCAAAAGGCAATGGGTCACCAATCGATCGGCTTTTTCCCCTGAGTAATAAGCCACTGATTGGCCTGGGAGAAGGGTTTGGAGCCAAAAAAACCGCGGTGGGAAGATAGCGGAGACGGATGCACGCTTTTTAAAATTAAATGCCGGTTCTGATCGACAAAGTCAGCTTTCTTTTGGGCATAAGCACCCCATAAAATAAACACAACATGATCATTGTT
>JAYTHR010000435.1:0-3302 GCA_043732425.1 Bdellovibrionales bacterium | reverse complement strand
CGCATACGTACCTTTATTTTCGAGGCTACCGCATTGATTCCACGGGTATTGGTGGTATTCGCGTGACGTCGTTAGTGAAAGAGTCCCCCTTTATCGATGGGGATCTGGCATTTATTCTTCACGACATCGATAGCGAAACCCTAGAGAACTTGCATCATCTGATCGAAGATTTTAAGCAAAAACAAAAGTTAACCTGCGTGGCTATCAGTTGCGCTTACCTGCAAGACGCTAAGGTCGAAGGTTTTCACAAAACGCATTACCGCCCTTCGCAATTTTTTAATTATTTGCTCGCACGAACCAGCCAGGGTAGGGGAACTGACTTGGTTCTGCTAAATCCGACGTATAAAACACCCCTTGAATTTCTAAAAGCTCAACAGAAAGACGAAGACTTAGGCGAAATCGTAAATACCGCGGTTCAGCTAGTATGGCAAAAATTAAAACCAAAATTTTAATGAGATGTTAAAAAACATTTCAAGATGAGAATTTAAAGTGGTCTTTTTAAAAAATAGAAAATAAATTTTATCTTATGTTTAGAATATTGACAGCTTTATTTTCCACCTCGGTATTTTTGACGGTTAGAAACAATGTTCAAATCGCCCACCATTTACCTACCACCATAAAATAGACATAATCTAGTCACCCCCCGCAAATCGTATGAACGGTGGACAGCTTTTTTTGTTGAAAAAATATTGATAGCTTTAGTTATCGGGGGATTTATGGGAACGAGAAAATCACAGAAGAAATCACAAGTGGTAAATAAATCGTTATTATCAATTTTGATTTCATCGTCTTACTTTTTAAGTTGTTCAAAAATTGCTTTATCCGATGCGCCGGCCGCCGCCAGTAAATCATCCGTCGAATCTACGGCGACCCCACCGATTAAAGATCCTGTCCCGGTCCTAAGGGATCTTCTTCAGCCGACGCTTCAGGTGCTAGCCGATCCAGCCACTGTCAACGAAGGGCAACAAAGTCACGTTACAATTACTTTTCAAAATACAGAAAATGTTCACTACGCGTGTAAAGATCCATTGTCGCAAACGGTTCTAAGTTCTGGAGTGATAAAAAATTCGGGCGAAATATTAACCATAACGGTAAATCGCGATATCGTGTGCGAAGTCGAAGGCCAAGCGACCGGAACCCTGCGGACCGTCATGGCACAACAAGAAATTACAGTGGCTTGTGGTAATCGGGTTAAAAATATTTCTAAAAATTTATGTGAGGATTTTTCCTGTCAGAAGGTCATCGAGCTAAATTCCCAAGCTGATTTATTAGATATTCCGGCACGTGATAGTCAGGGCCTTTGCTACGCCATAAAAATTCTAGATCACATGAATAACGGTTCATCGACATTGACGACCTCTTTTGATTCCGACGTGATCAGTCGCAATCACGATAACGGAGTCGCGAATCGCCCGAATCAAAATGAACATCCGTATAATATGGGGTCCGTGCTAATTCCTTTTAAAATTAATGGAGCCCGCGTCGTGAAATTATCTGGCGGGTTGAGCGCGACAGCACCGATCCTGGTCGATAATTTTGTCGTGATTGGGGTTCGCCCGACGGGTTTAGATATTACCGGACAAATTTCATCGGTTTACAAGGTCTATGGGTCTTCGGATTCGACGCTAATAGATTCCAAAGGGGCCGCAACAGAAAATATTTCAGTTCTGGGAACATTGATCCCGGTCATACCGTTCGCAACGGGTGGTACAAGTTCGATTGCGCCGGTCGATGTGACCCGCCAAGTTCAGCCGAACGTGATGCAAACGTTGGATGTTCGCGCCTTAGACTGTGGCGGGGCGCGTGAATTATCAAATATTTACCTTTTGTTTCAGTAATTTTTAATTGGCAGTGGGTTCGCACTTAAAAAATGGCTTAAAGTATTGGGGTTGATGAAAGTTAGGTTTTAGTTGCGGGGGTAAAAAAAGACTCCAAAAACTGCGCGCCGGAGAAACCCCTTGAATTGCATAAGCATTGCCGATGATGTGTGAAGTCTGACCATCCCATTTCAAATTCGCTAAAGGAATTATCAAGTCAGCACTCCATCCCTCAGAGGTTTTAGCAGTGACATGTTGCAGTCCTGTCGCCACATTATTTATAAATGGTTTTTTCAAATTTAAAATTTCAACTTGAAAAGTTTGACCTAAAGGACTGACTTCAAATTCGTAATAAGGAAGATGATCACTTTCAGGACCTGCAACAGATAAGAATATTTCAACGACGTCGTGTTGGTACGGGTATTCGTTAGGGCCCAAAACATCTTTTGCGTTGATTATCGCTGCGCGCACATTAAAATGAGCTTTCAATAAATTTCCCGAGATTTCAAAACGCACGTCGACCGGGTTCATCAAACCGCTCTGTGCGGGGTAGGTCAGGTGAAGGGGAACCTCAGCACTTAAAGTTTGGCAGCTTTCTGAAGCCCGTACCCGGGTAGAAAAACCCGCAGTGAGTAGCAGAATAAAGGCTATTAGGAATTTATTTGATTTCATTTTTTCCTTTTCATTTCTTCAGCTTTAATTATTTAGTTATTTTCTTAACGGAATGCTTTGCGCGTGCCGAAATCTATTTTCAGGATCCCATTTGGCCTTAACGTCTTGCAATTGACTTAAATTTGAACCCCAATAAGCGTTAGCGTAATTAGGTAAATCCAGATCGCAATAGTTAACGTAAGCGGCGCCGGACATGTAAGGACGCATAGTTTTGTAGAAAGTTTGTAAGGTACCTAGCCGGGACGGCGTCGTCGCGGGATTATTCCATTCGGTGTAATACTGCAGCGAGCTCAGCATTCCTTCGCGGTGGGCAAAGGCTGTTTGCGCGTTGGAAAGATCACGAATAGCTCCGCCGTAGCTGTCAAAGATGACCGCTAAAACCGTGGCTGGAATATTTTTTAGAAAAGTTTCTAAACCTAAATCAGGCATTGCCTGCTGAATATAGTCTGATTTGCCTTTCATAAAAACAGAAGGCTCAGCCGTATCTGATCCCGCAAAGTGATGAATGGCATCGATTAAAGACAACGGAGAAATCGTTAAGGAATCGGGTGCGGCGATGGCACTTAGATTTTTAAGTTCTTGTTGTAAGCTGGCCGTTGTTCCAAGACTTTGACCGATACAGCGCACGTGAATGAGGCCATCCGCATCTTTACTAACTTTCATTAAAGACGTGATTTCACGCGGAGAATTCGGTGCCCAGGCTTGCCAGGTCTTCATTAAAACGGCCGCAACTTCTGGTTTTAATTTCCAACCGGCACTAAAAACTAAAACTTGCGCCACGCGGTGAGTTTTAAAGTGAAGTTCAGTGATCAC
>JAYTHR010000434.1:0-3328 GCA_043732425.1 Bdellovibrionales bacterium | reverse complement strand
GAATTTCTTTGATGAGGTATACGGTATCGATACCAAATCTTTCTCGGTCTGCAAAATAATTAAGAACATCTTCCGTCCCAATAATAACAGTTTTATTTCCGTACTGTTTATTTTTTAAATGCTGAATCACCGCTTTATAGTCCACTTCTTCTCGGATTGTGATCGACTTCACTTCTTCTTGATGTTGTTTTGCGGACTTGATCACGCTGGAAGCGCGCACGCCGGCCACGGTCCAACCAGCTAATTCTTTAATATTTGCAAATTTCGGAACTTTATTTTCCTTCGGCGCCATATAAACGATATTCGCCGCAATGATGGGTGTTGAAGAAATGGCGAAGCTATCTCGATCTGGATTGGGGTTTAGGCTTAAGACTCCGTCAATTTCACCATCTTCCAGCATTTTTAAAGCACGCGCCACCGGAGCCATTTGAAATTTGCAGTTATGCTTTAACTGAATACACACTTCTTTCATGACATCAACCATTCCACCCGTAAAGACTTTATTTTCTTCAAAGTTAAATGGCGGAAAATCTTGGCCGATAAAGGTCATATCCCGGGCTTGGCCATAGCTAGAGATTATGAGAGTTGATAAAAACATGGATAACTTTTTCATCGCGTTTTTTTCCTTTAATTTTTTATTTTAATCGTCAAAGCGTTCGCGTGCATCGTGTTGTTTTTTTATTTTAAACCCATCAGTGCGAAATAATTACGAGGAAAATAATGAGGTATTTCCGTCGTGGTGAAACCAACAGTGTCAAACATCTTCAGCGCTTCCGTCTTAGGATATAAGTAGCGAATGATTCCCGAACCTTTTTCCTGGGCTCGGTAGGTTGAGTCTTGAAGCCCGTATTCGGCTCCTGTTTTTGATTTTAAAAAAAAATCTAGACTCTGGACGCGAGCTTCTTTATCGAAGCTGGATTTACCCGAGATTAAACCAATGGGAAATTCCTGACTCCACGAATTACTTTCTTCAACAATCAACGGACAATCCCAAACAATTTTTCCATTGGGTCTTAACCACGTGAAAGCTTTCCCCAATAGTTTACTGTCGTCACTTTTTGTCATTAAGCCCGAGGCATCGAGGAATAAAATAGCATCGAACGAATCCTCATGGAAATGAACATCTTTTAGATCGGAAACTATGAAATTAACTTTTTGCGTGTCATCAATTTCTCGCGCTAAATTAAGAACGGTCCGATTGCGATCAACTCCGGTAACATCGTAACCCATGCGCGAAAGCCAAATACTGACTAACCCGTCCCCGCAGCCTAAATCTAAAATTTTTGCGCCGGGCTGAAGATTCCAATTCTTTTGGCACCAATCGGCTTTGTGATGCCGAGATGGCCAAAGGTCGGGGTTTTCAAGATGAAATGTCACTTGTAAAAACTCACCCCAAAAATCATCGAAACTTTTATATTCCATTGTGCCACTGTAACAGGTGAAAGCAACGAATCAAGCCTGTAAAAAATAAGAAATCTGCAGGGCGTTTTTTTACGATCTTATCGACTTTTATAAAGCGGATTTATACTAAAGTGCAGGTCCGTGGAGGTTTTGGGATCTAAAAATATGTCTTTTAGGTTTTCGCATGTGCGCCAAAATTCGCAATCTGTTATTTTTTATTAGCATCTGCTATTTTTTAATAACGACCAATCAGAATAATTTCTTGCATTGTAAAGTCCCCGTCCGGTCTTTAGCTCTGATGACTTGGGATAAAATTTGCTGTCCTAAAGAATTATCCATCAGCTCAGCGTGAAACTGAATCAGCAATCCTCGCCCGTTCTTAAATTCAGTAGCCTCCACGATTCCATCCGGAGATAGCGCCGCGAGTTCCAAGAAACCACCATTTTTAAAAATCACCGATTGATGGTGCCAGCTATTAACTTTTAGAACAGAATTTCGTGAGCTTTGTCCTAAAATGTTATAGGTCGTCGGCATAATTTTAATGGAATGCCACTCTTCCGAGTGATCAATCTTGGTTTCAACTTGAAAAGGAATATCTTGGATCAACTTGTATCCCAGGGCAACGGAAGCTATTTGCGAGCCCCGGCACGTTCCGAAGTAAAAGCTTTTTTTGAGCGGATTTTTCTCAGACTGCCCCCGACGAATAAAGTGCCTGATCAGTCTTAATTCGGCTAAATCTCTTTCACCCACGACATCTCGAGCATGAAAATTTTCTTGATGGGCTAATAGAGGATCAACGTCGTCACCGCCAAGACCCGCATAAATCGCAAAATTTTCATAAATTAAATCGAAGACCTCGCGCTGCTCGAAAAATGAAAGCCCTAATGTGGGGAAAATAGGTAACAAAAAATTGTCTTGCTTCAATTTCTCAAAATAGAATTTAAATTTCTGAACCCGCTCAGAATTTTTTGTGTAATCTGCGGCCGAATTGGCTTGAAGTAACACGCGCTGATTGGCATTTTCTGAAGTCACTTCTTTAAATTGCAGGGTTTTCAATTGCGGAGTTTCAGCGTTAAAAAGCCCAAACAATTCCGGATTTTTTGCTAAATTCTTTAAATAACGCTCACTGGCCTGCTGAGCCGTCTCTGAATCTCTGACCGGAAGTATGAATGGCGCCAACACATTTTTAACATGCCATTCGACGAGATGCATTTTCGCCGAAGCCAATGATCCTAAAAGAAAGACTAAAATAAAAAATGGGGCTAAGCTACTTTTCATGGTGACTCCAGAAATGGAACTACAATTTGAAGGCCTCCTTAAAACGATTTGGTTAACGAGAAAGTGTTCATCTGTTTGACAGTTGTCAGAAAAGGCTCGTCAGGAAAAAAGCCGCTCGTCTGTTTAAGTTCATGAGGCAGCTGCTCTTAATTCCTGAAGCTGCAGTTTCGATACCCCCCGAAGCCGAGTCTTCGAGTAAGCCATAACACCAAGCGCTTCCGCTTCATTCAGTAAGATATAATCCCGCACGATACGATAAGCCTTATACCCCTTAACCACGCGGGTAAACGGCCGGTACTTCCAAAGCCGCTTTGTTCTTTGTTCTGTTTTGGGGGTATCGGTCACCACCCATTTACCTTCTGAATGAGGGGTATCGGTCACACCTTTTTCTGGTTGCATTAATCCGGAATTTTTCTCGGAAAGATCTTGTATTGCCAATCCCGCTAAACCTTTCGCGATAAACTGCTGGGCGATCTGTCCGGGTAACACCCGAAGAAAACTCTGACATAGGCTTCTTCTAGTTATGCGGATTAGCAAATGCACGTGATCACCTTGAACTGAGATCTGCTCGATCTTTACAAAAAATCTTTTTGCGTAAACTTGAATAAGTTTTTGAATTAGAAAATAGCGTTTATAGGATCTAAGTCCT
>JAYTHR010000433.1:0-3330 GCA_043732425.1 Bdellovibrionales bacterium | reverse complement strand
TTATTCTTAACAATTTAATAGGCTGATAGATTTATGGAAATAGCTAAAAAAATTCAATTCTTCTTTCTGAGCAGTATGCTATTTTCATATTACATTCTTATGTCGACGTACTTGTCGTCAAGCCTTGCGGGACAGTCCATCTCGTTATTAGTTGCCCCAACGTATTTTGCATTTGCGGTTGCGTTGGCCGTGGGATTTTTTGTAAAGAAAATAAAAAAATTCTCAGGCTTAAATTCTTATTTATCTTTTTTAACTTTGATTAGTTTTATAATTTCGATTCTGCTCATTAATTCTCAGATTAAAAATCTTATCCAGGATATCCTTAGGTTAGGTGCGCAAAAAAATAAGGAAATGCATTTTTTAGAATTTTATGTCTCATCTTTTTACGCCAAGTATTCTTTTACAATTTCGGCACTAATGAGTTTGCCTTTTTTCTGTTACGGTCTTTTTTTTACAAACTATCTAGATTCCCAAAAAATAAATGGTTCTTTACGGACCTTATTTCTTGAATTGATTGGCGGGGCCACAGGAGTCCTGCTGAGTTTAATTGCGCTTAATTATTGCGGATGGGAATCAACATTCATTTATTTTTTTTGCTTCACCGGCCTAGGCTGCCTACTTTTTTATTATAGCAGTAAGAAATATATTTTAATTTCACTAACCATAATTTTAATGGGTTCAGTGCTTTTCCTTCAGAATATTTTATCACCTATTTCTAATCTTCATATTTCAGGTCGCGATTTTGCTAATGAAGCGAAAGTTGAATTACTCAGAGAAAGCTGGAATTCATTTTCAAGAGTTCAGACTTTAAAAATAAACTATAATTTTAATAATCAAGATTATGCAAAAAAAGTTATATCCATCGGGGACGGTACCGGTCATGCGCAAATGCCTGGTTTGAACATGCCTGAAAGATCTTTTACGAGTGAGCTAACAACTTTCTTCAAACCAAAAAAAGTTTTGGTATTATTTGCAGGTGCGGGCTATGAAATCGTAAAAATGAGCGAAGCGTTGCATCCGCCCGAAGAAATAACGGGCGTGGAGATAAATTCTCATGTGATTGAGCACGGTCAATTGGGATCCGACGGTGCGATGGCGGCGGTTTTGAAAAATAAGAAATATCACTTGGTTCAGGCGGACGCTCGTCAGTTCCTTGAAAAGTCTACGGAACAATATGACTCTATTTTATTTTCGTGGTCCGGGGCTACGGTTGCTTATTATACGGGTGCGATTATGCACACAACTCAATATGTTTTTACTCGAGAGGCATTTAAAGCTGCCTATAACAGGTTGGCTTCCGGCGGGCGTTTGATTATTTTTGGGGGTTCTAAAATAAATATAATTAATCATATGCGTGCTTTGGGGATAAATGAACTTAAAAATAAGCTAACCTTAGTAGTGCCTAAATATGATCCCAGTTGGAAAAAAAGTTGGGATAATACTGTTTTAATTATATCTAAGTATCCTGAAGAAAAAAATGACTCGTTTGGTGATTTTTTAAAATTACTGAAACGGTTCGGCTACAGAGTCGTCATGAGCCCCTTTTTTGAGACAGACGAAAAATATAGAGATATAGAAAATCTGATCCAAGACCCTAATTGGCCTGAAGCTTTGCAAGCGCTTAATTTTAAAGACCACGTGAATTTTAAGTCTCATACTGATGATAACCCATTTGTTTACCGGATGTTTCCCAACTACGCCGCTCAAGAGCTATCAAATATTCCATTGCAGATTATGAATTTGCATTATGGAGTTAAAGATTTAATTTTAGTTGTGACGATTTTTTCAATCTTAGTCTTGGGGCTTTCTTTTTATTTTAATCGATCTTCAAACGTAGGCGGGGAAGTTTTAGCGCCCCTTCTGAGCTTCGGCTTTGGAATTTTTAGCACGAGTCTTCTTTTATTCTCGATTTACAAATCAGTTTTGTTTTTAGGTTTTCCAAATTTTGCGCTGGGTCTAGGAATGTTAGTGTCTATGAGCTCATCGCTTTTTGGCTTTTACTTCGTTCAAAAAATTAAGTTAAATGATAAGCTGTTCCTAGCAATACAGCTCTTAGGAATTAGTCTTTTGATGGGACTTATTTTTCTTAGTTACGGGGAATATTTTAAGTATTTTATTTTTCAAATTCATTTCGTTTTGCAGGCTTTACTCTTATATCTTGTCTTTTTCATAATTTTCTCATTAAACAGTCTTTTCTATCCCTATTTAGTCTTTCGAAATCAAAAGAATCTGACCCTTACAAAACAAATTATTGCATTTGATGTTGTTGGCTCGGGCCTTGGTTCTTTGATTCTACCTTTGCTTATTGAAGACCATGGAATTAGTTTAATCATGGCTTTGTCTACCGCATGCCTATTGGCCATGAGTTTGATTTGGATCATTTTTAAAAAAGCTTCGCCCGAGATTAGGGCGTAGCATTACGGTTTCCACGACCCACCGGTTGGTGGGGATTGATTAGAACCCTATTTGATTCGGCAGAAATATAATTAACTTGAGTAAAATTTAAATTTTTTATAAATTTCAACAGTTGCAGGTCTTTAATAGACATTAAGACTTATTCAAGCCGAGGGTCTGTATGAATCGAATTTCAAAATTAAAAGCAGCTGTTCTAATCCTTCTATCGTTCACTTGTCTGTCAGTTAATACGGCTGCTAAGCTCCAAAAGAAAAAAATTAAGGTAGGCACATTCAAGCTTGTGCATATGATGATTCCACTATTTTACGAAAAATTTTTACCTTCAAATGTTGAAGTAGAACTGGTTTACTTCACCTCTAGTCTTGATGTTGAAAAAGCCCTGATGAACGGATCAATTTCATTCGGTGAATACGGAACCACCGCTGCTATTATTGCGGCCTCTCAGGGAGATCCACAAGTTATCGTCGCCGACGCTGCTAGGAAGGGAGTCGCCATTGTTGTTAATAAGAATTCTTCCATCAATTCTATCGAAGATCTTAAAAAGAAAAGAATTGCAACTAACCCGGGTTCACTGCAAGACGTTCTTCTGCGTACCAAGTTAATCCAGGCAAAAATTGATCCCGTCAAGGATGTAAACCTGATTAAAGTCAGCTGGGCTGATATGCCATCTGCGTTGCAGCGCGGAGAGATTGATGCGTTTGCTGGGACAGAACCTCATCCAACAAGGGCGCTTGAAGATGGGTACGGTAGAATTCTTTCGTATCCGTACGATACTCCTATTGGTAATTTAAATAGTGCTTTGATGACAACAAAATTGCTAGTCGAGAAAGATCCACAACTTGTTCAAGCTATAGTCTGCGCGCAAAAGGGAGCTTTTGATTTTATGCAGTCCCATCAAGCGGAGTGGATTGGAAT
>JAYTHR010000432.1:0-3332 GCA_043732425.1 Bdellovibrionales bacterium | reverse complement strand
TAAGCTTAAGCCCGCTACAAGAAAGCATATATTTTTTTTCATGAGGCCATCAAAACAAACCGGGAGAATGATGTCAATCCGCCCCTATTTATTTACTTTTGTCGTCAACCTACTCCTTTTAATTGTGATCGCTAATTGTGCGACAAAGCCCGGAAACTCGCAGTCTGCAGCCCCTAAAGGTTATGTCAGCTATCAATTAGCCTATCCGAACTACCAAGCCATCTTTCAGCGGCTGCAACTAGAAAGCGAAAGAAAATTAAAATCGAGGGGCGAAGCTCATATCACGATCGTTACACCCCCCGAGTTTGAGATCCTAAAAAAGAAAATTAAGCCTGACCGCATCCACGAGGTCGCTTCGACCTTTCTAGATAAAACGATTCCCTTTGAACATGTGTGCCTCGGGGAAGGTGAAAAGAAAATAAAAGATCAGATCGAAAAGGTTTTCTTTGTTGTTGTGACAGCCCCGGATCTACTTAGACTACGTAGGACTTTGGCCGAAGAAGGTCATTTCAGCAAAAATGAATTTGATCCGGATCTGTTTTTCCCACACATTACTTTAGGCTTTACAGAACGCGATCTTTATTATGAAGACGGAGTGATAAAGAATAAAGAATCTTGTAAAACCAACTTACAGCCTCTACTGGCGTCTCCGTAAATGACGATCACTTCACAAGAAATTTGTCCGCACATAAAGATATGCAGCGGCTGTCATTACGGCGAGATGCCTTATAACAATCAAAGCCTGCAAAAAAAAGATCATTTGCTCGAAATTTTAAGTTCTTTCCTACTGCCAATCCCTGAAGTTCAATTTATTTCCGTCGGAGAAAATCGGCTGCGCACGCGATTAGACGTCACCCTTGAGGACGGACTTTGTGGCCTGTACGGGTTTGATAAAAAAATTATTGATATGAAAGTTTGCTTACAAATATCTGACGAGCTGCAAAAGGCCTATAATGACTTTCGGAAAGTTAAAATCCCGATTCGTAAAGGCTCGGTACGCCTTCGCGTAGGTCCACAGGGAATTCGCGGTCTTTGGCTTGATTTTGCAAACCTCGATATCCGAAAATTACTTTTTGAAAAAACGACGCTTCAGGAATTATTAGACCTGGGTTTTATCATCGAAATCGGGCAAAAAGGAAAATCATTAGTACTTAAAAACGATGATTTTAAATTAACTGAACCCAGTCCGCAGATCTGGTTTCAGGTTCAACTTTTAGATACGCAAATTCCTTTAAAATCTTTGATCTCAAGCTTTACTCAACCCTCATGGATCAGTTCACAAAAAATTTCTGACTTCATTCTCTTAGCCCTACATGCTGAAAGTTCTAAGCCAAAAGCGGTGGTTGAATTTGGCGCGGGAATTGGCCCTTTCACTTTGCCGCTATTAGCTCAGGGGCACTACGTTTCGGTTTTTGAATCCCACGTCCAAGCGGTAGAACTACTAGAATTAAATGCAACGACTCATAACTTACAAAAAAACTTAAAAATTCACTGCGATGATTTTCAAAAAAAGCCCATTCCAGCTGGGGAAAAATATGATGTGGCTTTAGTGAATCCCCCGAGATCAGGTCTTAAGAATTTTGTGCATGAATTAATTAAACTGAATGTGAACACGTGCATTTATATTTCTTGTTATCCGGAAAGCCTAGCACTCGATCTTCAACATTTAGTCCGTGCGGGCTATGAAGTTAAAAAAATCTCTATTGTTGATCAATTTCCGCAAACGAAGCATTTTGAAACGTGCGTTTTACTGCAACGAGTAGATTTTAATTCCGGCAATATCACCAGCTAAGTCTCTTGCTAAAAAAACGGATAATAGCGGTAAGATAATAATTCCGGTAGCCATGATGACCGTCGTCCGCAGGATCACCTTAAAAAGATAACTCACTTCAAAACGTTGCACGGGTTCACCTAATCTTAAATCACAAGTCCATTCGCCAATCGAGGCCCCCATAAAAGCGCGCATGAATATTAAATACGCCCAAACCGTTATTAAAAAAAGAATGGTCACGATATTTCCTAAATTATGATTTTTTAAAAATAAAGAGACCACCGACCCCGGAGACGTCTTCATTAAAAACGAAAATAACACGGTGAAAAAACAGCTGATAGAAACTAGGACCAGCATATCAATAGATGCCGAAAACCAAGTCCATAAAGCTAGTTTTAATCCGGCCCGTTTTTGCGGCCCACCGTGAAATCCAACCATACAGACAGCGTCTGTATCTAAAATTTTTAAGTGATTGATCTGCGATCGGAACGGAAAATCTGGTCGTCGTGGATGAGGAACCTCAGAGGAAGGTTCTGGAGTTTCCACCGTCGACGTGTCGGGTCTTTCAGAAAAAGGAGATTCGGGCTGCTCATAAGCTAGCCCCGAACTTAAATTTAGTTCGGAGTTAGTACCAAAAGTATTTTGATTTTCCGTTTTTACCACAGCTGTGATTTTATCATGCTTTTGCCGAAATCCAATCCACAGCTAGTCTTATGTCCTAACGTGAGCCGAATTAGTGGCTCACATTTCCAGGAGTTACCGCTGGCTTTTCCGGGCAGTTTAACGGATTCGAAACGCGAGTTCCATCCCAACACGGATAAGTTGTACTTGGACATTTAGAAAAATCATCGACCTTTGTGACGCCATCGGCACACGTTTTTAATGTCGTTGGTGTCGCTGTTGAACTGCACTGACAAGAAATTCCGTCAGCAATGGCCTGACCCGGCGGGCATGCGGCACAACCGCAGATTCCGCTAGCTTGCATGGCTTGCGGTACGGGACAGACCTGTCCACACGGAGGCGTTAAACCATTCGGGCACACATCTTTAGGTCCATTCAACGCGGGCTTCTTAGGACTCATTAATTTAACCATCGCATAAAGTGCGATGCCGCCGATAGCAAACGGTGCTAATTTTTTTAAGAAATCCCAAATTCCACTGCCGCCGGCTCCGGATTTTTTTCCAGGTGTTTTTCCGTCAGGGACGCACTCGACCGCTTCGGCCCCAGCACTTGGTGTATCCGCATCTCCGCGAGTTACTTTTTCCACTTGTCCGGGAGGACATTTCGATGGATCTGGTTTAACAGGTTCTGGCTTCGTTGGATCAGTTGGCTTTGCGGGATCTACCGGCACAACGGGAGGAGTTCCCGCTTTACAAACTTTTTCTCCGGGCATAACTTCGGTCGATTTATCAGGGCCGCACGCGCATTTGTATTTATCATTGATTGTCGATCCTTGTGGACATTTTTGCTGAAGGTATTCTTCTACAAAAATAAAGCGACGCTGCAATTGATCACACGCTTTCCAAAAGTTTTTATCTTTATGCGTTTTTTCGTTCGAACT
>JAYTHR010000431.1:0-10883 GCA_043732425.1 Bdellovibrionales bacterium | reverse complement strand
TGACTGAAATCAATACGGCCTTTGATTACATGCATGAAGGAAAAAGTATCCGCTCGGTCATCATTTTTTAAGTTTGAGGAGATTCATATGAAAGTGCTGAAGCAACACCGCAGTTTTAACGGAACAGTTCGCTTTCATGAACATGAATCCGTCATGACAAAAACAAAAATGGCTTTCTCGACTTTTGTTCCCGACGGGGAAGTGAAGGGGTGCTTGATTTGGCTTTCGGGCTTAACGTGCACGGATGAAAATTTTATGGCGAAGGCCGGAGCCCAGTCTTACCTATCCCGTGCGGGTTTGATGGTTATTTGTCCCGACACGTCGCCGCGGGGTCTGCAACTAGCGCAGGAACACGAAAGTTCTGATTTTGGTTCGGGAGCAGGGTTCTATGTCGATGCGACAACACCGGGCTATTCCGATCACTACCTGATGTACAGTTACATAAAAGATGAGTTGTATGCGCTGATCGAGTCCGAATTCAAAATGCAGAATCGCATTTCTATCTCGGGCCACTCAATGGGCGGTCACGGCGCCTTAATTCTTGGCCTCCGTGAAAAAAATAAATTTAAATCCGTATCGGCTTTTTCGCCGATCGTGAACCCTACGGAAAGTCCCTGGGGTCAAAAAGCCTTTCGGGGTTATTTGGGCACGGACCAAAAAAACTGGAAAGATTATGATACGACGTTATTAATAAAATCTGGCATTCAACGCGCGGACAATATTTTAATTGATCAAGGAACTTTAGATCCTTTTCTTTCCGAGCGCTTACAAACTCAAAATCTCATACAGGCCAGCGAAACAAGTTCGCAAAAATTTCAAATTCGTTTTCAGCCGGGCTATGACCACAGCTACTATTTTATTGCGAGTTTTATTGAAGAGCATATTCAGTTCCACGCAAAAGCACTGACGATAGTGAATTAAATATTTCGAAATTTTGCTGAAGTCGCTCAAAGAATACCGATTTTAAAACTTGGTTAAGAACCCGCTTTGGACCAGACTCCCAAAAGTTTCTGTAGCAGTAAATCTTTGTCGATCGGTTTGACTAAGTAATCGGAGACACCGCTTTTTAAAGCGCGAATAACTTCGGCTCTTTCCACTTCTGAAGTCAGCATCACGAAAGGAATTTTGGCGTAGGCCTCGGTTGCGCGAACTTTTTTAAGAAAATCGATTCCCGACATGACGGGCATATTCCAATCTGAGATAATTAATTGAAAGAATTGATTTTCTTGTCTTCTTTTTTCTAAGAGTTCGAAAGCCGCCTGACCATTCTCAGCTTGCTCGATAACTTTGAAACCCATCCACCCCAGTTGATTTGTGACATGAAGCCTTAGGGCACTGACGTCATCGACCACCAAAATTCGCGTATCATTAGAAAATATGATTTCCCCTTAAAGCCGGACCTACTTTATACAGAATACTGCACAGGTCTTTAGACAATTCTCTTACCATATTTTAATCACGAACTATGCCTAGGACTAACTGGAATGAGAATTAAATAGCTGTCTGACTTGACTTGCGAAGTGACAATTATGGGCTGAAGACACAGCTATTTTTTTCAAAATAAAGTCTGAAGTCTTATCCATTAGATCTCACAAACTTATCGTTGCAAGCGCCGTGCGTTATATAGTTAATTTATCGTCATGGAACAAAACAATAAAAGTTTAAAATTAAAAACTAAAGAGCGAAAAATTTTAATAGCCTTATCTGTCATTTTTTTGACAGCGTTGTTAGGAGCCTGGTTTTATTCGATGAATTTACGAAAAGCCATCGTGGCTAAAAATTCATTTGTTAGCGCCGATGCCCGGGCTTTGGTCGAAGTTGAACAGTTGCGTAATCTTTCAGATTCTCAATTCTCAAAAGGTCTTTCCTTTTTTCTTTTAGGATCAAGCACTTTATTTGATGATTTAAAAAAAGATAAACAGTCTCTAACGACCGCTTTACTTAATTTTGAAAAACAATCCGCGTCGCCGAAAGTTTCAGAAATCATAAAACGAATTGAATCCGTTCGCCAACAGCATCAAGAAATTTTCGATCAAGCGATGGATTTTCGTGCGAAACAAACAGAATCTAAAATCGTCGGACAATTTTACCGAGCGAAAACAATAGCGTTAAAAGCCAATATCAATAAATCCTTAGATGAGATTGGGGCCCTATTTAATTCCGAATTTGAACGCACGCAAGTGCAAGCGCAAGAAGTGGCTCACGATACGGAATCTCAAATTCCACGCGCAATGTTTTGGTTAACCGGCGTGTTCTCGTTTTTATTTGCGGCTCTTGCCATTCTTGTTCTTAGATTACTGGCTGAACGCACCCGCCACACGGCAGAACGAGCTCGCCTTCGTACGGCCGCACAAGATGCCGTTTCTATGCGAGATGGAATTTTATCTGCCGTTTCTCAGGATTTAAATGAGCCTATTCAAGCAATCACGCAGGCTGCCGTCGCCGTTAAAAATTCACCGGATGTGGCGCATTTTGTTGACGGTGTTGCCGTTATTGAAAGTTCGGTCGTCCTGATGAACGATCGAATCAAAGATATTTTGGATCAAACCAAAGCAGACATGGGAACGATGACTTTAAGGGTCGAGCAAATTAGCCTTGATGCTATACTAGACGAAGCCCGTCTGATGCTGGAACCCATGGCAAAGCAAAAAGATGTGCGTCTGGAATTTTATCCCGTTAATCCCCCCGTTCTGGCTTTTATCGATCGCGAACGGGTTCTTCGAGTCCTTTCAAATCTGGTGGGTAATGCCATTAAGTTTAGTCCGAAACAAAGCAAGGTCATTGTTAAAGTTCGTAGCGATCAACAATTCGTTTATGTTTCTGTGCGCGATAGCGGACCGGGTATTCCCGAAAAACAATTGGCAGAAATTTTTACGCATTTTTGGCAGGCGCGAAAAACTGCAGATCTGGGCCCCGGTATTGGTTTAACAATCGTAAAAACAATCATCGAAGCTCATAGCGGAATTGTTAGCGTGGAAAGTCACTCGGGCCATGGCAGTACGTTCACTTTTTCACTTCCGCGACGCCGTCCTCCCGGAGCTATTTTAAGAAAACCGGCTCCAACCCCGATTCGCTATAACACGGGCTCGGTGCTAGCTTCAGGGAAGAACGAACGCGATCTGAGCCATTAATTATTTTAAGTTAATTACTTTACCTTTAAATTGACCTGCTAAACCTGGTCATTTTTTTGCTATTCCCCAGGTATGCGATTCATAAGTACCTTATTCCTTTTAGCAGCTACCCTAATGACTTTGATGCCGTCGTTGGCATTTTCAAACCGTCTTCCCAGCGCCAAAGACGTCACCGTGTTAATATATTATTCAGGCAACAATCGGCTTTCAGATTTCATGCACTCGTCTTATTTGCGCGTCCTTCGAGAAGGCGCCGGAGCCAACGTAAACGTCGTTGTTCAGTTTGCGGGATCGCAAGCTAGAAATTCTTTTCGCGTGGCCGTTGAAGCCTCAAAAATTGGAAACGACTACGTCCAAACTTTTTACGAAAAACACGTGGACTACGACATGGGAGATTCGAAAACGTTAGCCCGGTTCGTAGCTTGGGGGAAAAAAAGTTTTCCGGCAAAAAGAACGATACTGATTATCTCGGCTCATGGTTTTGGAATTCTAAATAATCCGTTCCCTGATGGGACCTTCGATGTGCATTCCAATGCGCGCTCAAATAAAAAAGGAATGAAGCCCTCGGCCCGACTGACAGACAAATTGGCCTTCAGTATCGATGAAGCGCACCATACTTTTATGACGGAAGAAAATATGGTTCGTGATTTAAAATTAGTTTTAGGAAATGAAAAACTTGATTTATTGGTGCAAAACTCTTGCTTAATGGGAAGCTTGGAATCATTAACTATTTTATCTAGCATCGCGAAGTTCGGCGTTGCTTCAGAATATTCGATCTACATGAACACCAATGACGACCTGGTTAGTAATGAAGCCAGAACAATTCTTCTAGAAAATATAATTCATCAGTTAAAAGAAAACAGCCAAATCTCGGAACGGGATCTGGGAAAAAATATCGTTCAGGATTTTGAAATGAATTATAAAAACTTTCAGGCCCCTTCAGATACCCAAGATGAAATTCGCTTTCCTTCGACTTTAGCCTTCTATGATTTAACTAAAATAAACTTATTAGCCCTACAGTATTCGAAACTTGCCGCCATTTTTCAGAAGCAATCAAATCAAGACCCGTCCGTTTTTAAGCGGTTTTTCGATGAGAATTTAAAGGCCCGCTACGTCGACAGTTTTGGCTACATTGATTTATACACCCTTTACAAAAGCTTGGTCATTTCACTTTTTCCGACTGCTATCGATGAAAACATGAAGCCCTTCGAAGAACTGATGAATCAGGTGATTTTAGAAAAAACGGCTCTTTTCACGTTTCAGCCTGAACCTTCAGCCCACTTGCATGTCTTTTTCCCCTCGATTTTAACGCAGGCAGATTTACGCCCTTTTAGAAAATCTTATTCGCAAATAAAATCGGTCCAGCAATTTGGCTGGCCGCAATTTTTAGATTATTTTTGGAACGGCTACGAACAACAGCGTGATACTTACTGGTTATCGAAACTAGAAAGTTGGAGTCACGGAGATACGATTATCATAAAACCAACTTCAGATCCCAGCAGCTATGACTACGACTTATTTTTAGAGTTATCTATGATGGCCATTCGCATGAGCCGTACCCCCGGGCAAGTCGAATTAAAAAAGTACGGTGCTGATCTAGATTTACTTCAGCGTGAAAGTTCGGACTTAAAAGACCACCGCGTATTTATTAAAAATTTGATCAAGTAACTAATTTACTTACCCCCCCCCTTGAAGCTTACTGGCTTTAAGTCGGGCCAGGCTTTAGTTTGCCCGTTGCCAAATCTTATCAATTATCGAAAATCTTGATCGTCTAGTTTAAATAGAAAAAACTTTAATTTTTTAAATGGTCGACCGATCAGATATTAAAATAAAACCGCATTTATAAAGGAACATATGAAAACTTTAAAAATAATGATGCTGTCAGCTATTCTTTCGATCACTTGTTTCGCGGGTGAAACACCGGCCACATTAACCGGAGCTAAACTTGTTGACGCCTCTGCCGCAAAAGCCATGGTTGATGGTGGCGGCGTTGTCGTTGTTGATACCCGCGTAGCTAATGAATATGCAGAGTCTCATATCAAGGGAGCGATCAGCGTCCCCTACAAAGAGAAAAGCAGTAAAGATATCAATTTTGACAGCAAACTAGATTCGTTTGATCTAGGAAAGATTCCTGCAGATAAAAATTCTAAAATAATTTTATACTGTAATGCAGGAGAATGCTGGAAAAGTTATAAAGCATCGAAGATGGCTATTGATGCCGGATTCAAAGGAATTTATTGGTTACGAGGCGGTATCCCAGATTGGAAAGCTAAAGGTTTTCCGGTTGAATAAATTAACTGACTAAGAAGGAGCATCCTTGAGACGAAAAATATTTATTTTCAGTAACATGAGTTTACGTGCTAAGTTAGTATGGGCTCTAAGTAGTATTGCGATACTCGTTGCAAGCCTAGGGGTCGTTAACTTTTTTTCGACCCAGGAAAATATAAAAGTTTTAACACAAGTCTACGAAAACAATGTCGTCCCTGCCGGTCTATTAGCCGAAATTGATAATTCACTAGCAGAAGTTCGCTTCCGTTTGGCTGGCGTACTTCTTGACCAAATGCCTTTAGTGGGTTCAGTCAATCACCTGAAAGAGGTTTCGACGTCCCTGCCTAGCAAGTGGAGAAATTATAATCTCTTAACAGAAAAAAATGCGGTCAGTCCTGAGCTTGCCGAGGTTAATAAAAGTTTAGATGCCGAAATAGCTCAGAGCCTTCCGCAGTTTTTTATGCGTCTGGATTCGGCTTACGCCAAAAATGATAAAAAAATTCTAACACAAATCATTGAGGATGAGTGGCCTATTATTCAAACTAAAATAGTTAAACCTTTAAACAAGGTCGAAGCCTTGCAGCGAGAGTCTATCCGCACCACTTATCTTAGTGCCATTCAGCGAGGAAAAGAAAAAACAACTTGGGCCATGGTGCTTTTAGTTGCGGGGCTGTTATTGATTGCGACTGTTTTCATAGCGCTTTTTCGACTGACACAAAATTTAAATGAATTTGCGTCAAAAATATCAAATACCGGTATTGATGTATTGGGTACCAGTTCATCCTTACTATCAGTTAGCAGCGAGGTGACAACAGATTCACAAACTACAACGAGTAATCTTGAATTTATTGTGACTGCGGTCAACGAACTTTCAAGTATGGTTAAGTTAACATCTGAAAATATCACGGAAGCTAACACGCTGTCACTTTCAACTCGAAAATCCGCAGAACTTGGCGAAACGCATATGAAGTCTTTAACTCAGTCGATGAAAACAATCACATCGAGTTCTAAAAAAGTGCAGCATATTATTACAGTTATTGATGACATTTCATTTATGACAAATCTTTTAGCCTTGAATGCCGCCGTCGAAGCGGCCCGAGCCGGAGAACACGGAAAAGGTTTTGCCATTGTGGCGGACGAAGTTAGATCTTTATCTCAGAAAAGTGCTGTCGCCGCTAAAGATATTTCGGCGCTTATTATTGATAGTTCCCGCGAAATTGAGTCCGGTTTCGAGCTTGTTAAAAAGAATGAAGAGACTTTAAATATGATTATTAAATCTGTAAAAAAATTGTCCGAGCTGAATGCCGGTATTGATTCAGCAAGCCAAGAGCAATCCACCGGTATTAACGAGATTACTAAGGCCATCGCCACCCTTGAAAAGTCGGCTCTACAAAATTCTAATTCAGCCCAGCGCGTGTTAGAGGCCTCGACCGGAATGGAAGAACAGGCTTCCAAATTACAAAATTTAGTGCATGATTTGACGGTCTCGTTAGACGGGAAAAAAGCAGCATAGACGAAATTGTTTTTTAATCTTGCCATCAACTTTACACTTTTTGGGACTGTAATTTTTTATAAAGCTTTAACCCAATCCAGGCATCTGTTGCTGCATAGAGTTGCTGGGGTGCTGTCAGTTCCGCGGCTTCCCAATTCGTTAATTTAGGCCCCTTCGAAATTGTGGCTTCCAGAACTTCTTCGGTCATTCCTTTAAGGCCAAAGTTTTTTAGACCCTTAACCTTTGCAAGGTCTTGAAGTTCGACAAAACTTTTTGGGGAAAATTTAAAAATATTTTGCAATTGTCGCAAATCATCGCGCAGAGCCGCACCAACTTTAGTAATTTCCGTATTTTCAAAAATATTTTTTAAAAATTGAAATTCATTGAGTCGATGCAAACGAAAAAGGTAAGCCGCATCTAGGGTTGCCAACTGCAATAATGAAACTTTATAAACTTCACCTTTTTTAAAGCTTGGCCTAGTTTCCGTATCAAAACCAAATTCTTTTACATTTTCTAGCTGGGCACCGATGGCTTGCAACTGCTGCTGACTATTAATTAAATATATTTTCCCGGAAAAAGAAATACGTGGGAGTTGAATATTCTGAACGTTCTGCACATCTAAGTTCGTATTTTTAGGTTTTTCAGTTGTCATATTTTACTTACCTGACTGAGATAATAGTGTGAGTTCATGATAATCTTAATGTTCACGGAGGATCAACTCTTATAGACCATCTATTCTACGGCTAAATCAAAACTTCACGGTTTCGTGCTCTTTTCAAATTGATCATTTCGCCCCTCATCTAAATTGTTGACATGCTTTACGACCAACATAGACTAGTGCTGCGTGGTTCTAAAAATTTTTTCTTTTTTCATATTTTTTGTAGTTTGCAAAGTGGCTTTTTCGTATCCCTCATTTATCGGGTACGGCTATTCCTCATGTATCACGTGCCACTATAATGGCCATGGCGGCGGAGCCCTGAATGATTACGGCCGCGCTCTTTATGCCACCGAAATTGCCGCTCGGGATATTTATTCTGAAAAAACAACGGAAGAAGAGATCGCCGGTGATTCAGGATTTTTGCTTTCGAAGCCGCTTCCGTGGTGGATACGTCCGGGTCTAAAATACCGCGACCTTTGGTTTCAGAATAATCCGGGTTCAAGCTCTGCAAAATATGAAAAATATGTGAATATGCAGACAGAAATAAATCTGAATTTCTTTCTAGATCAAAAACAAAAAGTAGGTCTGATTACCACCACGGCCTACACCGTTTATCCGCGGCGTTTTTCAACGGGCACCGAAATTAATGTTCCGTTCTGGTTCGCCAAAGAATATTACATTCGCTATCAGTACAGTAAGACTTTTTGGATCTATCTTGGCCAACTTGATCGTGTTTTCGGCCTGCGGCAAGTGGATCACACCGCCGTGAGCAGAAAACTTTTAGGAATAACTCACTTTGATCAAACTCAAGGAACGGTTTTACACTGGACCTACCCAACCTGGGATTTTGCCGCCAATGCCTTCGTTGGAAATGGTGACGAAAGACCCCAAGTGAAACAAAAAGGTCTTAGTGTCTCGGGCGAATATGAGCTTGCGGAAAAATTTAAAATTGGAGCTTCGGGTCTAACTTCTAAAAGCGAAACGCTGCAATGGAAAATATTAGCGGTTCATTCAAGAATGGGTTTATCGAAAGGCAGTAGCTTACAAGCTGAATCCGGAGTTTATGAAAAAACCGCACTCAGTCCAACCCCTGCCGCACCCGTTTTAGCTGCTTACGGAATTCTTGAAAGCCTGACGCTTCTTCGACGAGGTTACAATTTGCTTTCTGTATTTCAATATTCAAAAGCAGATATTAAATCTCCGAGTGCTGAAATGACAAGTCTAGGCGTGGGACTTTTAGCCTTTCCGTTACCACGCACGGAAGTTCGGATCATGGCCATCAACGGAAAAAATTATAATGAAAACAGTGCCTCGGAGGACAGTTGGCAGTTGCAATCCCAACTTCACGTCTCATGGTAAAGATTAAACTTTTCAGTTTATTTTTTGCAGTTCTTATGACGGCTCTTTCGGCTGTGGCCGAAGACGTTGGCGCTGAAAATGATAAAGTTAATGAAAAAGTTAGTGAAAAAAATGGTGAAAAGGTAGCGGAATCTACCACCAACACCGTACCAAGCTCAAAAGCAGCAAAGTATTTCGAGTATTATCTTCTCAGCATCGATCACACGCAGTGGTTAGAGAAAATGAATTTCCAGTTCGCCGGATTTACCGATGAAGACAAAGCAAATTTCTCGGGATTAGATTTAAATTTAGAACAGGGAACATCTTATGCTTGGTGGGGCTGGTCGTTGGGCGCTACGTTTGGCTCGGGTAAGGCCTCAGGGGGCGGAAACAGTTCGATTATACTTTATCAAAGAGGAAATCAAGCCTGGACAACCTACGGGGGATTCGGGAAATTATTTTACCGCGTAACGCCCCAAATTTCTTTAGGAGCTTCGATTCCCGTTTTTATAAAAAATATTTCCTGGGCGACATCGGTCAGCGGTTTGTCCGTCGACAGTGGAAAAACAATTAATTCAGGGTTATTATTAGAAATGAATTATCGGCTCACGAAAAAAATTGATTTATACCAAAGTTTGGGATCACTCAATTTTATCGAGGGCTCAACCATTTGGAAAATAGGAATGGGCTACCGACTTTAGCACCTATTTAATAGGTATCGTAACCGTCAGAGCCACATCGTCTTCAACTCCAACACCCATGTAGTTAATATCTTTGATCTGAAAATCTTCTAACTTTAAAGGAAATTCAGCTTGTAAAGAATTACCAATAATTTTGTAAGTTCCGGTGATTTCTTTTTCAATTCCTTTGATCTTGATCTTTCCTTTACCTACATTATTTTTACCCGTAGCGCTAACTAAAATGGCTTCCGGAAATTTATCTGTTTGCAAATACTTCTGCGTGTGCTTATCCCGAAGATCAACCCCTGTTTTCAAAGACTTTAAATTCACAATAATATTTTCGGCACTAACTTCATCCCCTTTTTTAACCGCGAAGCCCTTCACCTCAGACGTTTTTCCTTTAAAAGAACCCATCGGATTAAGAACTATCGACACGACGGCCTCAGAAGCCATGGCAACTTGGGCGACTAAGACAAATCCAAAAATGACGCTTAAAAACTTCATTAAAATTCTCCTGTTATCTTTATTTTAGGACCCTAAGGAATACTATTAATCCAAAGTGCGATGGCATCAACTTCATTTGCGGATAAAGCTCCACCATCCGGCATATTTGCAGGACCTGGTCCAGTCGTTGCGCCAACCAGGCGGTAATAAATTTTAGATCCGGCTAAGTTTTTGGAAACGACCAATCCATTCTGTAGGAACTGCGCTTCGCTTAGATTTTTAAAATTCCCGTTGTTTGAACTGCTATGACAGCCGATGCAGTTGTTGTCGATGATAGCTTTTGCCGCGGCAAATTGGGAACTACCCCCAGCGATTGGAACCGGTGCTACCGGGGCTGACGGAACAACAACTGGCGGTGTATTGGCTCCAGTTGGCGCATCTCCGATACCATTAATCCAAGCCGCAATGGCATCCACATCACTGACGGAAAGGGCTCCGCCTCGTGGCATATCCGCCGGCCCGGGCCCTGCTTTAGAGCCGTTTAAGCGATAATAAATTTTTGAGGCTGCTAAATTTTTTGCCGTAGCATAGCCCTTTTGAATAAATTGAGCTTCACTCAGATTTCTGAAATCGCCATTGTTAGCGCTACTATGACAACCCATGCAATTGGTATCGATAATAGTTCGGGCCGCTAAGAACTTAGGACTTGGTCCATTCGTTGAAGTTCCGCCGCCACCACCCGGTCGCGTGATGCCGATGATAGATCCTTCCCCGGGGTTTAATGGCATCAGCGACGGATCAAAAGTCACCTGACTGACAGAAGAATTTTTTGCCATGTAACGAGACAGCACATTTAAATCTAAATCACTTAT
>JAYTHR010000430.1:0-10892 GCA_043732425.1 Bdellovibrionales bacterium | reverse complement strand
TTTTCGTCGGCACTAGGCTGTCGCGGTGGCGCTACGGTTGGTGTGTGCGTGCACGAAAAAAGGGAACCAGAGATTACGAGCACGGATAAAGCTAAGATTTTAAGTTTAGGCATACGCATTATATTATTTGAGTTCAGTGAAGCTGTCTATAGCAGGTCAGCGAGATGAGGCCGGAAAACTTGATGAAGTCCCGTAAGATTTAAGGAGTCACGTACTCAACAGAATAAGCAACGGGAACCGCCGAAGCTGAGCCAGCCGTGTTCGCACAAACTAAGGCGACTAAAGAGCCTGCCGCGACCGCTATAGAGCTGGCGCTTTTAAGTACGGTGGCTGCTCCGTTTCCGGTAACAGCAAGGGCCGTTGATGCCATAGCGGCAGGTTGCGTGCCGGTGTAGATGGTACACTTAAAAGTAGCCGCTGCAGCCGAGGAAAAAGTTATTGATAAGTTTGTTAAAGTTCCCGCTTTTGGGGTATCGGTCACGGTCATCGCGTAATTGTTCGTTGTCACCGAAGTTTTCGGCGGCCCGCCAGCTAACGAGTAAATGTAAGTGCTAAGGCCAGGAACCGAAACATTGTTTCCGTTGCCTTTTAAAAACGTTGAAACTGAATTCCAAGTGGGATTAGCACCGGCACCGTTTGTTTGTAGAAACTTACCGGCCGTTCCGGCAGGTAATGTTGTCCAGCTTGCAGCGTTACGATAGGCGATGCTTCCTTGTGTTGATCCCAGTGAAGCGTCAATCAAAGCGCTCAGTGAGGTGCAAGCCCAAGCGGCTCCGGTCCATGACATCACTTGATTTGTGGCACACGTAACTCCGGTTAGTGCCGTGCCCGTGCCATTCGATAACATTAAGGCATTCGCCGTCAGTGCCGATGCGCCCGTGCCGCCCAGAGAAACGGGTAAAATTCCTGACGTCAAAACGGAAGTCGACAAACTAGGAATATCCGCAGCAGCCAAAGTAGTTCCTGATAGAACTCGGCCTTTGGAATCATAAGTGACTTTCGTAGAAGTTCCAGCTGTTGCTACCGAAGCTAATACTGGATTAGGTAATGTTCCCGTTAAATCTCCGCCTAAAGCTGTCGCCGCTTGAAAGGCTCCGGTGATGCGCGCATCATTTCCCGCAGCTAAAGTGTTCGCCGCAGTTCCTACATTTGCTGTGATAAACGGAGTTGAGGTTCCTGTCGCAACACTTAAATAACTGTTTGCTGAAGTGACGTTAGTTACCGTTCCCGAGCCACCACTCGGCAACCAACTTAAATTGCCGGCGCCGTCGGTTGAAAGTATTTGTCCCGCAGAACCGGTTCCGGTCGGTAAAGTTAAAGAGTAATTACTAAAACTAGTCGGAGCCTTCAACTGAACTCGGTTTGAGTTGGTTAATTCGTATAAAAATATTCCTTGGGTAGAAAATGAATTTGAAGAGACCGCATTGACCGCGATGTTCCCGCTGGCATCGCGCTTCACAAGTGTCGAAACGGCGTTGGTATTGGTCGCGGCTGTTGTGTCTGCGACTGAAGTCGCAACTTGGTTGGGCATCAACGCAAAAGGAATTTTCGCTGCGGCATCCAGCTGCACAACATTATTTGCAGCGGCTCCGGCAGTTAAAACAGCGGCTGAGCCTAATCCAGAGATATCGCCTACGGCTAAAACCACGGCACCGGTGCGTCCCGCGACGCTCGACACTGCAGCACTAGGAATCGCTACCGGAGTGTATTGGCTGCCGTTGTACTGTAGCACTTGACCCACAGCAGGTGCGGTAGCGCTCACTGCGATACCTTTAATTTTATCGACGCTGACAGAAGATTGAGTCCCACTGATATCGCCAGAAAGGGCTCCGGAAAAATTGACTGCTGACGTTGCGTTCGCGACGGGGCCGCCGTTGGCACTATTTTGCAAATTAGCTAGCTTCGTAGCGTCCGCAAGCAAAGCCTGAAGATTTGCTTGGTTCAACTGCGTCGCGGGATTCTGAACTAAAATATCACTTCCTTGCTTTCCGCCGACCGCTTCGGCCTGCACGGCGTAAGGGACTGATCTCATCGGAAAATTTGCGATAACAGAATCGCCAGAAACAACGGCGCTGAAACGAATGATGCGAATATCTGCGCCCACCGGCGTATAAGTTTGGTTCGTACTGACTGAGGCTCCGGTTGCGTCGATACACGTTAATAAAGTCTTAGGACTCGAGTTATCAAAAACTTGGTTCAAAGATAAATTCGGATCAAAACCCGAACGACTGCCGCTTCCTAAATTTAATGAAACAGCGCCGTCCACAACAGTTTGATTCGAAAAAGTTTCTTCACGAAGTACGCAATTTGCTGAATTTGAAAGAACTTGAAGCTTCATGGATGCCACGGTCTCATTAGGGTAAATTCCACCCGGAGACTTCAATCGTAACTGCACGGGAATTCCCATATCGACAACGGCCCAGGTAGGAATAGAGCTAAAAAGTAGGAGTGAAATTAAGGTACTCAATGTTTTACTCATACTTCACTTCGATTTTCCAACCGTTCGCCGTCACGGTATTATTTATGGAATCCGATGTGTCGACTTGCAAGTTCCAACCATTAGCTGTTTGTACGGCAGTGCCATTTTTTAATAAGGTGGCCTGAGTGTTTGAAGACAATGGGGCTGTCGATGACGGAGCAAATCCGGAATCAGAGCCTTTACACGCAGTGAATACCACGACTACCAGAAGAGGTAGCAGAAAAGCTTTAACTGTGGTTTGTAATGTTCTTAAGTTAAACACACAAATATTTCGGATTAATGTTAAGAAATCTTTAACGAAATGTTAAACTTCTGTTAACTTGTCTAAACCTGTGACGCCTCGTTTTGATTTGGCCATAATTTTTTGAAGATATAAGACAATTTTAGCAAGTGATTCAGTATGAGACAAATTTGACACTGTTTTCAATATCAGGAAATGATTTGAGGTTATGATGCCGACGTATTTTTTCTTTACCAGATGGACGAAAATTTTTATGATGAGCCTTTTTTTGATTCCTACTTTGGGAGCAACGAGTGAAAGTTTAAAAGTAAAAAAGGAAAAAATGATAACCCCGAGTACTATTGAAATTCTTACTGCGAAAGAAGTATTTAAAAAATTAAACGAGGCCGCTGATCAAGTCCGAATTATCGATGCGCGAGATTCAAACTTCCAACAGGGTCATATTCCAGGGAGTCAGTCCATGAACTGGCAAGAGTGGTCTGAAGAAAAGCCCGGAATCGCGAACGCTGTCTTTGGTCATCCAGAAAAGTGGGGCCGCATTTTAAGGGGGCCAGAAGTTCAACAAAAGTTGCGCACGTTGGGGCTGAGTCAAAATAAAATCATCGTCGTTGTGGGTGATCCCAAAGGCTGGGGCGAAGAAGGTCGCGTAGCTTGGAATTTGTTGTATTGGGGAGCCACCCACGTAGCCCTTCTAGATGGGGGCTTTCCGGCTTGGAAGACCGCAGGATTTCCGATCGAAGTTGGAAAAGCAAAGACTTCATCATTTGGAAATTTTGCTTACGCTGTCTCTAACCAACGGCAGGCCACAAAAGCATCCGTCGAAGAAAATTTGAAATCGCGAAGTCGTCTACTGCTCGACGCACGATCCGCTGATGAATTTGAGGGAACTAAAATGCCGGGACAAAAACGTGGCGGCCACATTCCGGGTTCAATATTAATTGAATTTCAGAAGCTTTATCAGAGTGATGGGCTCTATATATCAGCCGAAGCCCTTAAAAAACAAATTGGTCAGGAATTAACTTCCGCACCGATTACTTATTGCACGGGTGGTGTTCGCTCGGCACTTTTAGCCTTGTTGATTGAAGCTCGTTTAGGAATTTCGGTTTTAAATTATGAAGCTTCAATCTGGGAATGGTCTGCCGATTTGAAACTTCCTTTAATAATGGGTAAACACTAAGGGACTGGGAATCGATCGCATTCTAATTATTTAATCGTGACGCCAGCGTTGGAGTCCGTCGTAATTCGTATATAAAATAAATATAATAGCAGCGATAATAAATACGCCGTAAATAGGTTGGTGAAGATATTGATAAATAGTCTCATCGAAGAACCACGAGTAACCGGCTGTGGTCAAAACGGGAAAGATCCACGTTGGGCGTGGCGCAAAAATAATGAGGAACGGTAAGATCCAAAGCCAGTACCACGTATTAACGACGGGGCTTAGGCTGTAAAGAACGAGCAACAAAACTACAAATTTATTTTCAAAACGAATTTTTTTTAATGGGCTAATAACAACCGTGAGTGTCAAAATTAGAAAACTGGCCGTCAATCTGGTTATTTGATCTCGTGTAATTAACCGACCTAGCCCTAATCTTTGAACAGCGGAAAAAGAAAATAGGTAGTCATATATTTTTCGAATGTAGAATGGAATTGATTCAAAAAATAGCCAGTTTTTTGCAAAAGCTGCTGTGCCACCAAAAATATTAAGCCCTGCATCCATAAATGGAATGTAGGATAAAAATACGAAGCTACAGAAAATGAAAAACCCCCACCATCTACGAGGTGAATAAAAAAATGCTAATGGTAAAAATAGCAGAGGAAAAATTTTCGTCAGCACGGCGCATCCTAAACTTATCCAAGTTAAGAATGTGCTTTTTAATGAAGTAGCGCAGTCCTTCAGCTTTAAGAAAAATAAAAAAACAAAAAGCGTGGCTAATAAATCAAAATGGACAGAATTTATATTTTCTTTCATGAGTGTTGGGAAAAATAAAAAAATGGCCAAGGGTTTTAAACTGAGCTTTTCTTTTTGAATTACTTTGTAAATAAGAAATGCCAAAAGACTTTCTATAGCAAGTGCACCTAGGCGAAGACCAAAAAGATTTTCTCCAAAGAATTTGTAAATAGCCGCAAAGTAAAGCTGGGCTAGCGGTGGATAAATAGTTCCGATAGCGGGGAAATTAATATGCTGGCGCCATTCGGATGGCACATTGGCCCAGAAGCCGTCACTGGGCGGGTAAAGATACGGATTAATGCCTTCTGAAACCAAGTGTCCATCCCATAAATAGCGGTAATAATCATCCTCCAGCAGGGGGGCAGCTTGAAAAAGTAAAACGCGAGACAACATGTAACCAACCATGATCAGACTTAAATTAGGAGCTGGAATTCTTTTAAAAGAAAGAATGAAAATAAGTCCTAGCTGAGCCCACTCAATACTTTGCAGCAGCCAAAAAGGACCCAATGAAAACCTTGTGCTCTGGTAAAAAAAGCATAAGGCCGAAATCAGCAGAATCAGTAAAGTGGGGGAGCTTAAAAAACTTTTCAAATTCATGTTTTAATCATATTCACGGAACAAAAATAAAGATACTTTATTTAGGGAAGGTTCCTTAAGAAATATGCCAAGATTAACAGTTATTATTCCAGTCTATAACGAAGACATTCAGCTTAAAAATAAAATAAATGTGCTGCGTGAATGGAAAACAGCGCTGTCGGAAGACCTTGAAATTATTATTTTTGACTCCAACAGCAGTGATCAGTCTGAAATTTATCTGAATATTTTAGAAGCCGAAAAAATTGCGCGCGTCGAGCTACTTAATCAACAAATTCAGCCGGAAAGATCCATTGGCAGAGCCCTGACTCAGGCTTGTCAGAAAGCCCATGGGGAAATCCTTTTAATTCTTCCGGTTGATGTCACGCTTTCGCTAGAACAAATAAATCAGGTCCTGGCTGTACGGTGGGACTTGGTTTCATGGGGTGCTTTTTTAAAGAAATATGATTCTTGTCATGTCTTAATGCGCTTTTACGGAAGTTTACAGAATAAGTTTTTAAGCGAAAAATTAAAACAAGTCGTTTGGACGAATGTGTTCTTTTTTAAAAGGGACTTAGCGCGCCACATTCCCGAAGTTGGATTTCTGGAAGATCTTATTTTCTGCGATCGCTTAAACGAAATAACACCACCGTATTTTATTAAAAGTACTGTCGAGGTCAATATTCGCAAGTATAAAAAAGATGGATTAAATCGGCGCATTTTTTTTAACGGGATTATCTTACTTCTTTTTCGCTGTGGGTACCGCGATCTGCCAACGCTTAAAGAGTTTTATGCTGGAAAAATAAATCTTCTTGGTTTGGTAAGAAAGATTCTGAAAGCAAGCTAATTTCTGAATGAAAGTAACTGACAAGTTCATTTTGAAACTTCGATAGTCCGGAAGTGGCTTGAAGAATTTCGACGGCTTTTGTAAAAGACTGCAAATCATCGATATCTGTTAAAGTCGGTAGTGTCGCAATCTGAATACCCTTCAGCGATCCCACAAGTTGCTCGAGGGTGCTATCTTGGCTGTACTCAACGCTAGTCCAGAAGTTCTTATCGAAATATAGTTTCGAGGCAAACAAGTAGAAACCACCGTCGTCACTGGGCCCGATAACCAGGTCATTGTCTTTTAGTTTTTCAACCGTCAAGGTCAGTAGCTGTTTTGATAAAAATGGCAGGTCGCTACCGATAATGATGACTTGGTCATGTAGACCGATCAACTGTTGATAAACCGTATGAAGTCGCTCGCCTAAGGGGCCTAGCCCTTGCCGGACGAGGGGTATTGCTGGCGAAAAGTAAATGGGTAAGTCTTTGGCCTCAGAATTCATAGCCCAAAACGACTGGGTGTTGGGTGCTTCGATCTGATATTCTACCAGAGTTTGATTCGTAATTTTTAATAATAGCTCGTATGTTTTTTCAACGCATTCAATGGACTGAAGATCATCCAATAGACGCGTTTTGTATTTTTCGGAAATAGGATTTTTGGCAAATGCGACAACGGCTATTTTTGCTACTTGCCCCATATATTCAGATTCCAATTGTAATCTAAGTATTTGATATCGTATTTATCGGCCGCGAACTGTTTTTTCTCATCTTCGGTAAATGGAAAACGAGCGAGTAAAAACTTTTTCAATGGGCCTAACTTTTTTGATTTCTCAAAATCTTCTTTATACCACTTAAAAATAGAGGATAACGCTAAGGTATATTTACTTTTATTAAGTTCATTTCGGCTTGAATCGCTGAGGAAGTTCTGTGCCGCGGCCTCTAACTGCTCATCCAGCTTATCTGCGGTAAAAGCCGTTAATTGCAATGACGGACAACTAATGGAAGCGCAATTAAATGCAAAGTGCATGCGGGGTTCATCGAAGTTGGGTCGGGCTATATCTTGCTCGATTTCGTCTAGAAAACTTTCTTTACCAAATAGCTTAAAAAACTTCATTTTCCAAGCTGACGTAAAGACGGCCCCAATTTTTTTAATTGATTTTAAATTTTTATCTTTAGTTAATTCTTGAACGATAAGCTTCACCGTTAAAGCATTGTAGGAATTAAAAAGAAAAGCTAACTTTTGCTTTTCATTCCATGCGCCGTACTGGGCTGAAGTGACTGATTCAACCTCTTTTATAAACACACTTAAATTAGCCGGGTTTTTTACTAATTCAAAATATTTTACTTTTGTCGTTTTATCCGACTTCACACCGGCCTCTGCTAAAACCTTATTCCAGGCTGCGTAACTATGATCAAAAGAAGCGGTTTCAGCAAAAGTCATATTTGAAAAAAAACAGAATAAACTTGATAGTAACAAGATTTTCATAATTAACCTCTTCTCCACGTGTGGAATTTTTTTACATAGCTTAAAAGTTTTTTTGGTGAATGATCTTTTTTCCAAACGCCGGCCGCATACTTGTTGGCTTCTGTCATGGTGGGGTAGGCGTGAATGGTGCCCAAAATTTTATTCAGGCCCAGGCCATGTTTCATCGCGATGACGAACTCGGGGAGCATATCGCTGGCGTGATCAGCGACGATTGTCACACCCAGAATTTTATCTTTTCCCGGCGCCGTCAGAACTTTTACGAAGCCGTAATCGGTTGAATCGGCAATCGCCCGGTCTAAATCATCGATCGGATATTTAGTCACCTCAACATCGATATTTTTTTCTTTTGCATCTGCTTCATTCAGACCAATCCGCGCAATTTCGGGATGAGTAAATGTGGAATACGGTAAGTGATCATAATTAATTTTAAATTTCTTAAAAGGTGAAAATAACGAATTAACCGCCGTGAACCAAGCTTGGTGAGCAGCCGCATGAGTGAACTGGTAAGGACCGACCACGTCACCGCAGGCGTAAATATTCGGTATATTAGTTCGTAGAAACGGATCGACTTGAATTGTTTTTCGGGGACTTAATTCAACGCCTAATTTCTCGAGGCCAAATCCTGTCACGTTGGCTTCGCGGCCGGCAGCAATTAAGACCACATCGAAATCAAATTTCTGTTCCTGATTATTATTATCGATCACGACGGTGTCGCGATTATTATTTTTTTCAAAAAATTTAATTTTGATATTCGTTTTGATTTGAATATTTTCGTGCAGAAAGGCTTCGGTCATGTGTTCAACAACGTCTTGATCTTCACGACCCAGTATTTGCTTCGTCATTTCCAGAATAGTAACTTGGCTGCCTAAGGCCGCAAAAGCTTGCGCTAATTCGCAACCAATTGGTCCGCCACCAATCACGACAAATTTTTTCGGTAATTCAGTTAAATTCCAAATCGTATCCGAAGTGACAAAGCGCACAGTTTTAAGACCCGGGATATCCGGAAGGCGAGGACGCGCCCCGGTGGCGATCACAATATTTTTTGTGGTCATTTGGCGGCCGGCGATCGATACGGTCCAAGGGTCAAGGATCTGGGCTTCCGCTTGAATGCATTCTACTCCCAGCTTAGTGTAACGATCAATGGAATCATGAGGTTCAATTTTTTTGATGACCTGATGAACCCGCTGCATGGCTTCCGCGAAATCAAACTCTGCCGTGGCGCTACGGACTCCAAAAGTCTGGGATTTTTTCTGATCGCGTAAAAATCTTGCCGTGCGGATTAAGGCTTTACTGGGAACGCAGCCCGTGTTGAGGCAATCGCCTCCCATTTTGTGTTTTTCGATCAAGGCGACTTTCGCTTTGACGATGGCCGCAATGTAAGCGGTGACTAGGCCGCCGGAACCCGCGCCAATAACAATCATGTTGTAATCAAATTTTTTTGGCTTTTTATACTTCGAATACACTTTGTAAGCTTTGTAGCGCGCAATAAAAAATTTAATAATTAAAGGAAGTAATCCTAAAGATGTAAAAGCAATTAACAGCTGCGGCGATAGAATTCCCGACAGAGTCTTGATTTGTGAAAGTTCTTTACCGGCGTTTACAAAAACAAAAGTTCCCGGAAGCATTCCGATTTGACTGACGAAAAAGAAACTTTTTACGGTGATTGAAGTTAATCCCATGGCTAAATTGACAACGAAAAATGGGAAGACCGGCAGTAGTCGCATGGTGAATAAATACCAGCTACCATCTTTCTTGAGTCCTTCATCGATCGCTTTCATTTGTGGACCCATTTTCTTAGCGATCACTCCACGAGCTAAGAACCGAGTTCCTAAAAAAGCTAATGTGGCACCGATAGTGCTCGCGAAAGAAACGATTATGGTTCCCAGAATAGATCCAAAAAGAGCTCCGCCCAGTAATGTTAAAATTGTTGCGCCTGGGAATGAAAAAGCAGTGGCGATAACATAAATTAAAAAATATCCACCGATGGCGTAGACGGGCTCGGCTTGCTGATACTGCTGAAATTTCCCTAAGCTTTCTTGCACGTAAGAAAGGCTTAGGTAATTTTGCCAGCCCATCATGTAAAATAAAATGACAAAGCCAATAATAAGTAAAAAGAAGATAATTTTTTTAAGCTGAGGACTTTTCACTGGATCTCCTGACAGGATTTAGATGAAGATATCGTTTTTTGGATCACCATGAAATTTTGAAGTGTTTTTCGTCTTATATCAATCACGTATTTATTTAGATTAACGCTGACTTAAATCTGACTGAACATTGAAAGGTGCGGAAGGGCACGAAAGAACAAGGACCCCTTCCGCGAAGAACAAAACAATTAGTAAGAAAAGGTGACGCCTAAAGCCGTTGTCGTATTCGCGTCTGTGTTTCTGATGTTACTTGATAACTTCTGCGCATAACGAACATCAACGGAAGCCATGTCACAAACTTTGTAACCGACAGTTGCTGAAATAGCATTGTAAGCTTCGTTAATGTACCCGAAAGGAGCTCCAGGAGCTAATACATCAGGTCCACCCGCTGTGTTAGCAGCCAAGTAAGAAATGCTGACTAAAACACTTGAAGTCGGAAAGTACGCACCGTACAGCTCGATCAAAGTCTGGGCTTTTGCGATCTGAGAATTGCGGTCAGTGTAACGTGTGTTCAGTCCCAATTTAAATGATGGAACAATGTTGTATCCAAGATCTAAATTGTAATCAAACTTCGTTAAATTATCTGAAAGTGACGTGAAAGAATCCGGACGATTTTCGCCAGGTGCTCTGAATCCAAAGCCCACATTCACATTAAACATTTCGTTAGCATAAGCTTGATACAAATAACGTGCTCCCACTTCAGCTACTCCACCAACGGTGGTTGTACCTACGTCAATCGTGCTATAAATTAAATTTAAATCGATTTGAGAATTGCTTCCAATTCCAAAGCTTTGACCTAAATAAAGATTCGAAATATTTCTTTTTGAAATACTGCCGGGACCAAAAAGAGTCGTGTAGTCGACTTTATTTCCGTTACCGTCATACACACTTGTCGATGTTCCTTGAGAAACTTCAACACGAGACATTTTTTGACCGACTCCCATAATGTCAGCTTGCGCCAACTGAGCTGCCGCTATACTTAAGATTGTAGATAAGATAATTAATTTCATTTGCCACCACCAGTTGTCGTATCCATTGATTTAATTCGTTCCATGCAAGCTTTTAATGTTTCATCAGCCTTACATTTCTCGCTATCCGTATCCATTGACTTCGCCTTAGGTGGGAATTTCACTAAGGTGTTCACGTTTCCACTGGCTAAACCTAGCAGTGGAAATAGTGCCACTATGAGAACA
>JAYTHR010000429.1:0-3347 GCA_043732425.1 Bdellovibrionales bacterium | reverse complement strand
CATAATTCCGCTGACACTTTTTTTAATTGCGTTTATCTTATTTCTAAATACAAAGTCCTGGATAAAAACGGGAATTATTTTATTAGCTGTTCCTTTTTCTCTGATCGGTGCCATCTGGATTCTTTATTTGTTGGGCTATAATTTATCCATCGCTGTCGGGGTGGGAATGATCGCTTTAATGGGACTTGATGCGGAAACCGGCGTCTTTATGTTATTATACTTAGATCTTTCTTATGACCAGCAAGTGCGTGAAGGCCGCATGAAAACTGAGGCTGACTTGAAGGAAGCTATTTTGCACGGAGCGGTGAAGCGCATACGGCCTAAGATGATGACCGTCATGGCGGCATTCATGGGCTTACTTCCCATCATGTGGTCGCTAGGTGCCGGAGCCGACGTCATGAAGCGCATTGCAGCACCCATGGTGGGCGGATTACTAACAAGCTTTGCTTTAGAACTTATTGTTTATCCCGCCATTTATTTTATTTGGAAATGGAAATTTGAAATGAAGGAGGGAACGGCCATCCCAATGGCAAAAAAACTATGATTCTAGGATTCTAATAACGGAAGCGTGACGTAAAAGGCGGCGCCTAGTCCCGGTTCACTTTTAACGTGAATATGTCCACTGTGAGCTTTCACAATTTCTTTAGCAACAAATAAACCCAGTCCCAAACCAGAGAACTGATCTTCAGAAATGGCGCGCTCAAAGCGCTGAAAAATGCGCTCATGGTCCTGAGGCGAAATTCCTAATCCTTGATCAGTCACCAAAATTTCAATCTCACTTTGACTACGAGTTAATGAAAGCGTGATCGGAGCCAAACGTCCTGGGGCAAATCGTCCGTTGATGTCATCCAAATCTTGAAATAAAAGTTCATCAATCCCAAAGTTTTGATTAAATAAATACTCGGCCAAAGTTAAAACGGAAACTGAAATTGTAAAGCTTGAAAGTATGTATGAAAGGCGGCGATTAACTAGTGACGGAGATTCGTCACGTAGTAAAATAATACTAACAGCTAAAGTGATCAGCAACAGCGCCGTATTGACTTTCATGGTAATAAATCCGGGAACAACCGTTTTTAAAACAGGGTTATTGAGCAGCCACCCGCATAAGACCGTTAAGCCAATCAAAATGGTCAGCCCCGCAAAAAAATGGACGGCCTTTTTTGAAGCCATGACTTAAGCCCCTTTTATGTAGTCTTTAGCAATTTGCAGCAAAGTTTTATGATTAATCGGTTTTTTAACTAGAGGAATGTGCGTGGGTAAATTTTCAGTCGATGCGGAACAAATAACAACCGGAATTTTATTTAGCGTCACATCTTTCTCAAGCTCTTTCAAAAGCTCCCATCCGTTCATCACGGGCATCATCAGATCCAGTAAGATCACGCGCGGAGGCCTTGTAAACGAGCGTAATTTTTGTAAGGCCTCGGCCCCATGTTCCGCGGTCACGACAGAGTAACCTTCGTTCGTGAAGCATTCGACATAAAGTAATCGCAGATCAATATTATCTTCAACGATTAAAATAAATTCAGGCTGAGGATTTTCGATATTAACCTATCCCGCAAAAGCTTCGGACGAAAAAGAGAATTAAAAATATATTCCGATTCATAGTACTTACTAGATTAAAGGAAATAGAAATATAATTGTACTAAAACTGAAAAAATAAAAAAACCTTCCCCGTAAGTCTAGCAGAAGAAAATCCTTTCGTTGTTCAATTTACCAAGCGATGGGGTGTCCTTGATAATCAAAAAATTGACCACTCTGTGATTTTTTTTTCGTGTTCGTAATGACGCTAAAAATACCGCGGGCCGAATCCACGGCCGTGACGGGAGCTTGCGGACCTCCCATATCTGTCTTAACCCATCCGGGATGAATCACCACCGCGGTTAACCACGAGTTTTCCAGCGCTAAAGATTTATTAAACATATTTAATGCGGCCTTAGAAGCCCGGTAACCACAGTAACCGGAAGAATTGACTTCGGTGATCGAACCCATGCGACTGGTAATTTGTGCGACTACAGGTTTTGTAGCTTTCTTCAGTGCGGGAAGTAAGGCTTCCGTCAAAAGAAATGGAGCGATGGCGTTCACGCGAAATGAATTCAGTAAGGCGTTTTCGGTTTGCGCCTCATCAAGGATACCCGCATTATTTATTAAAACATCTACAAACGGCCAGCCTTTGATCGCAAATAAAATTTTCTCGCGAGATGCGGCGGCGGTCACATCAAGATCCAGTGAAATTAACTGCGACTTAAAATCGGAATGTAAAGTTTTAAGACCAGCGGATTTCGAAGCCGTCCGAGCCACCGCCAAAACCTGATGACCTTCCGTTAAAGCCAAACGGCAAAGCTCAAGTCCAATTCCTTTTGATGCGCCCGTAATAATAATATTCATAAAACCTCCGGTTAAAAAATGCTGTTAACGATTAACCGAAGCCATCATCGCTTGGGGATACCGAGATCCAGCGGCCACATCACGCGGAGCTATCTTAGAAATTTCTTGAAGTTCAGTTGCTGATAAATGAATTTCTGTGCTGGCCGCATTTTCTTCTAAATACCGAACGCGTTTTGTTCCCGGAATAGCAACGATATCTTGACCCTGCGCGAGCACCCAAGCCAAAGCCAACTGTGACGGCGTGCAGCCTTTCTTTTTTGCCATTTCAGAAATTAGTGTCACCAGCTGCAGATTTTTATTAAAATTTTCTCCCTGAAAACGGGGAGAATGGCGGCGGTAATCATCAGCCGCTAAATCTTCAAAACGTTTAATTTCGCCGGTCAGAAAGCCTCTCCCAAGTGGGCTGTAGGCCACAAAAGTGATTCCTAATTCACGGCAGGTTTTCAAAATTTCATCTTCAGGATCGCGGGTCCAAAGTGAATATTCAGATTGCAATGCAGAAATAGGATGAATGCGAGCCGCACGTCGAAGAGTTTCCGACGAAGCTTCCGATAATCCGAGCGCTTTAACTTTCCCCTCTTTAACGAGCTCGGCCATGGCGGTGACCGTTTCTTCGATGGGGGTTGCGGGGTCAACGCGGTGTTGATAATAAAGATCGATCACATCGACTCCCAGGCGTTTAAGACTAGCCTCACAACTTTGGCGAACATAATCGGCTTTGCCATTGATGCCGCGTTTCGTAGAATCCTGAGGGTCACGCACAATTCCAAATTTTGTAGCGATGATCGCTTGCTGCCGCTTTCCTTTTAACGCTTGTTTTAATAATTCTTCGTTGGTGAAGGGTCCGTACATGTCGGCCGTATCAAAAAAATTAATTCCTAATTCTAAGGCGCGGTGAATTGTCGCTACGCTATCGGCCGCTTTGATATTGGTCGTGTAAAAGTCGCTCATTCCCATGCAGC
>JAYTHR010000428.1:0-3353 GCA_043732425.1 Bdellovibrionales bacterium | reverse complement strand
TACTAATTGAGAAAAAAAATCTAACCGAGACAATTGCGCAACTGCAACGCTCGCAGCAAGAGGTGCTGGTGCAGAAGTCGATCGCCGAGTATGCGTCGAAGTTGGCTTCCCTCGGCGAAATGGCTGGCGGTATCGCGCACGAAATAAATAATCCCCTGAATATTATTTTATTACTGATCGAAAAGCAGATGGAATTACTTGACGAAACTCCAGGCAGCATCGCCGAACTTAAGAAAGATAATAAAAAAATTGAAACGACCGTAAACCGCATCGCAAAAATTGTCTCCGGACTTAGAAGTTTTGCGCGCGGAGGCCACAACGACCCGGTCGAAAGTTCTGATCTTCAGACGATCATTGAAGACACTTTTTCTTTGTGCCACCAGCGTTTTAAATTAAATAATATCGAATTAAGAATAGGTTCGTTTCGTTCAAATCTTTTAGTAAAAACGCGCGCGGTTCAGCTTTCGCAGGCTTTACTGAATTTATTCAATAATGCTTTTGAAGCTGTTACAGACTTTGATAAGAAATGGATTTCTTTAACCGTGACGGAATTAGAAAAAACGGTCCAAATCCGAGTCACTGATTGTGGTCATGGTATTCCTCAAAATATACAGGAGCGATTATTTGTTCCGTTTTTTACAACCAAAGAAATCGGTAAAGGCACGGGCCTAGGCTTAAGTATTTCCAAAGGCTTAATCGAAAGTCATCATGGGAAAATGTTTTACGAAGCCACTGCGCCTCATACCACTTTTGTGATTGAACTCGATAAATAAGTGCTACAGTTTTAGGATTTTTCTGGATCCCAAAGACCATTTTATGAATCCAGGCTCTGGACAAAGTGAATGAAAACAGGATAATTTTAAAACATTAAGGGATGGTATTAAATGGGAAAAGGTTGGAAAGCCGCCGGCAAGTCAGAAAACGCGCAGAAAAAAGGAGCCATGTTTACGAAGGTGGCTCGCGAGATTCAAGTGGCCTCAAAATTAGGTGGCCCAAGCCCCGAAATGAATGCGCGCTTAAGAATGGCGATTGATGCCGCAAAAGCGATCTCGTGCCCGAATGATACCATTGACCGGGCGATTAAAAAAGGTGCCGGCTTACTTGATGACGGTAAAATAATTGAAGAAATCACTTACGAAGGTTACGGCCCTCATGGTGTTGGCGTCATGGTTGAGTGCCAAACAGATAATAAACACCGTACGGCTCCAGAGATGAGAAGTGTTTTTAAAAAACACGAAGGAAACCTCGGTGAAACAAATAGCGTAGCCTGGATGTTTTCCCGAGTTGGCGCCGTAGAAGCTTCAAAAACTGGAACTTTTGATCTTGATGAAGAAGCCATTGAAGCTGGTGCCGATGACGTTCAAAAAACAGATTCAGGTTATGAATTTACCACTGCGTTCGAGAATTTAGATACGTTAAGTAAAGCCCTACAGGCCCGTGGCTGGAAGGTAACCTCGGCAGCCTTATCGTATAAAGCGACTAACATCACAGAGTTAACCGCCGAACAACTCAAAGACGTTGAAGAATTTTTAAATGCCGTTGATGACTTAGATGATACGCATAAAGTTTACGCGACTATTTAATTGAAGTATTTCTAAAAAAAAGCCTACGTGGCAAAATCTCTAGAAAAGTAATTTCTTTTATTTTTTACTTTTTTTTTCTAGTTTCAGGGCCAATTGCTTTTTGATTTCTTCGGGATCTTTGACTTCCCCGTATACCGAGATGAGATTCTCTTGAGGAATCGAATTAATTTTTCTAGATTTAGACTTAAACTGCTGGGCCGTCGAATCGACTTCACTTCGTGACGCCTGAAGCATATCTGAAAGATCACTCGCTTTCGCGGGCTTCCCAAACCCTAATACCACCAAAGATGGACTACAGTTTTGAAAACCGATTAAGACCATCGCCGCTAAACCAGCGAAAATAAACACGGACGTCAATTGAGTCTTTGTTGATTTCATAGACTTATTTTCGGCAAAAACAACACTTTGCTTAAACGCCTAAGTTAAGATTCTCAGGTTGATACGAAAATTTATTTTTTAGACTCTTTAGCCCCGTCTGAAAATAATTTTTTGTAATCTCCGTAGCCTTCTTTATCTAAATCTTCTTTTTTAATAAAACGAAAAGACGCTGAATTCATACAGTAGCGCTTCCTGGTCGGGGCAGGTCCGTCGTCAAAGACGTGGCCCAAATGGGAATCGGCCCGTGCACTACGGACTTCGGTACGCTCAGAAAAAAGTCCGCGATCTACCTTTAGGGTAACGAACTTATCATCAATAGGCTTTGTGAAACTAGGCCAACCCGTACCCGAATCGAACTTGTCGACGGAAGTAAACAGCGGCTCACCCGAAACAACGTCAATGTAAAGACCGGCTTGTTCATTATTCCAGTATTCATTTTTAAAGGGACGCTCGGTGCCTTCTTTCTGAGTCACATCAAATTGAATAGGCGTAAGCATTTTTTTTAACTCGTCGGCTGAAGGTTTTTTCCAATCCATTTTCGGTGCTCCCTTTGTTGGCCCTGCCTGAGCAGAAATACTGATCCCCGTCGTCGCTAACAAACTTACCAGAACGAATTTAGAAATTATAGCTTTCATCATATGACACCTTATTCCTAGGGAAATTAAACAGAAACCTTTTTCTTTTTTCGCCGGGCTACTTTTTTTGCCTTTTCACACTTCGGAAAACTTAAATTCTGAACGACACTTTTCTCGGCGAAGGAGCAGTCTTTAAAAGGGGCTTTTAAAACTAAAAAACCTGATTCCTTGTTGTCGATGTAAGGATAAATGTTTTCTTTAAATTCGTCGATATAAAAGTGAAATTTGGTGATATCTCCAAATTCAGAAAACACTTTACGATCCCAGGAACAAACTTTTTGGCCCAAATCATTGACTAAACTAATGTCATCTGCCACCACAATACTATGACGTTCTGTCGACCAGACCGGCTTAATCGGACGACTGAGAAGCGAGTCTTCTTTCATAAAGGAACACGTTTTGGGTGCATCCTTAACTTTTCTTAATCGAATGCGACCTTCAGAAAATTGAAAGCTCAGAAGTACAATAAGGGCTAAGGAGAGGTTTTGAATCACGTTCTATTTTAAGACTGTTTTATTTTGAAAGTAAATACTGAAATGCCGTTGCGTAGTACTTAATTTGTTTAATCATCGAATAAAGACCATTGGATCGGCTGGGACTTAGCCCCGTATCAAAACCAATTTCTTTTAAGAAAAGGGGCGCCGTTGCTAAAATCACTTGAGGCGTCTCATCGCTGTACACCTGAAGCGCCAAAGCCACTAGACCCTTTACTAAAAGAGCATCACTATCACCGCGAAAAACAATTTTTTTCTGCGCA
>JAYTHR010000427.1:0-3355 GCA_043732425.1 Bdellovibrionales bacterium | reverse complement strand
GCCCTTGAAAAAGTGAAACTTGCGGCTGAAAATAAGATTCAATACGACATCATCATTTTAGATGTCGATATGCCTAGATTGAACGGGCTTGAGGCCCTGAAACAAATAAAAGATATCGATCCCGGCATTATCGTCTTGATGCTAACGGCACACGCCACCGTTGAAGTCGCCGTGCAGGCAGTACGTGACGGCGCTTACAATTTTTTGTCGAAGCCGATTTCGGGGCCCGACCTTATCATTCTGTTAGATAAAGCTATTACGGCGCACACGCTAATCTCTACGTTGGCCGTGTCTTCTCCTGTTTTTGTCGATGAAGGTCGAAAAATTATTGGTAACACATCGCAAATGCAAAAAGTTTTCAACGTCATACATAAGTTATCAAAGGTAGATACTCCGGTTCTTATTCGCGGCGCTTCCGGAACTGGAAAAGAACTTGTGGCTAAAGCCGTTCATTTTAATTCAACACGAAAAGATGAAAAGTTTGTGGCCATCAACTGTTCGGCTATTCCTGAAAATTTATTTGAATCTGAGTTGTTTGGTCACGAAAAAGGATCTTTCACCGGAGCTAACGAAAGAAAAATTGGAAAATTTCAGTTTGCTGAAGGCGGAACTCTTTTTCTAGATGAAGTGGGCGATATGCCGCAACAGATGCAAGTTAAAATCTTGCGAGTTCTACAAGAGAAATTATTTACTCCGGTTGGATCTAACCGCGAAATCCTTTCGAATGTTCGTATTATTGCAGCCACGAATCGTCCGTTAGAGGAAATGATGAAAGATGGTCGCTTTCGTGAAGATCTTTACTACCGATTGAATGTTGTCCCTATTTACTTACCTCAGCTGGCTGACCGTAAAGATGATTTAGATGTTTTAATTCCTATCTTTATTAAAAAGTTCAATTTGGTTCATAATAAAAAAATGCTGGGTGTGACAAAAGATACGTTGTCCGTTCTAAAAAAATATAATTGGCCAGGAAATATTCGTGAATTAGAAAATGTGATCGAGCACGCTTTTGTTTTAGAAATCGGAAATCGCATTAGCCTAGCAAGCCTACCAGAAACAGTTCTTGAGGCGGTCGGAGTTAATTTAATCGAAGCGATGACGCTGATTCAGAGTCAATCTGAAAGTATAAAAAAATCTGCACAGGTTCTGGGCGATGAAGATTTTAATTCTGAACAAAGTTTTGATCTTGACTCGCAAATAGATGAGGATTCTTCCGATGATGGTGATGCAGATGATGTCAGCATTGCCGTTCCTGCAAATGCGGCTTTAGATTTTAACGCGCAAAAAGAAGAGTTCGAAAAGCAGTTTATTATCAAGGCTTTAAAGACCTTCAAAGGACGAATTAATCAAACAGCTTTGCACGCGAATATTCCGAAAAAAACTTTACTGCGAAAAATTGAGAAGTATGGAATCGTGGCTAAAGAATATGCAGAGCTAAAAATTTAATTTTTTATTTTTCACAAAATTTAAGCGCTAATTTTTTAAATTTTCTTACAGTTGACTGGGTTTTCAAACTTGGTTTAGCGTTACTCCTCTTATGGCAGTTAACCCGTTACCACCGCAAGCTTACACGAAGGAAACTTTGCAGAGAGCCTATTCATGGCTTCTGACACAAAGTGCATCCATCAAAGAAATGGCATCTTCACAAGATATGCTCATTAGTCTTTACTTGCGCGCACAACGTAATGGCGATGCCTCGCTGGAAACCCCAAGCATTCAAAATTTTAAACAGGAATTAAAGTCTTTAGCGGGAATCATGGGAGATCTGCAGGTTCCGGCGCCAGCAACGGCTGCCCCGCCACAATCAACAGTGAATCATAATGCCCAAGGCCCGACAGCACCGGCTCAGGGTCATCACGCAATGGCCTCTTCGCATTCGACCACGTCTGGGCACAGCCAATCCTTGCACACGTCGGTCTCAGGATTCGGCTCTTTAGACGCTGGTTCGATCCAAGCTATTGCAGAAGTGAAACAGATTTTGAATCTCAGCAGCGATGCAGAAGCGCTTCGGGCTTTAATTGCTTTAGGTCATCGCCAATTTAAGAAAATGTAAGCTCAGTTTTATCAGCTAAATTTTATCAGCGCCCAGCACAAAAGCCATTCAAAGGTCTTAAAGAGCTGCCCAAGGGCTGAACTTTTTGATAATTTAAGCGTTCACCTTATGAAGGAGCGTTTAAGTGTCAACACCCGTTGTACCTGATTATAAAAATACGATTCGTTTGCCGCAAACTGATTTTCCGATGAAGGGTGATTTGCCGATTAACGAACCGAAAATTATTGCCAAATGGGATGCGGAAAAAATTTATCAAAAAGTTCAAGCCAAGAATAAAAATAATCCCGGTTTCACTTTACCCGATGGGCCGCCGTACGCGAATGGCTCGATTCATATTGGACACGCGCTAAATAAATCCTTAAAAGATTTTGTAATTAAATATAAATCAATGAAAGGTTTTTGTGCTCCGTTTGTTCCGGGCTGGGACTGCCACGGTCTACCGATTGAACATAAGGTCATGAAAGACTTAGCTGAAAAAAAGTTAGTTAAAACCAGCCAAGAAGTTCTAGCATTGTGCCGGGCTGAGGCCTCGAAATGGATTGAGCACCAAAAAGTGCAGTTTAAAAGATTAGGCGTTCTTGCCGATTGGGAAAATCCGTACTTAACGATGTCGAAGCATTACGAATCTACTGAAGTGCGGGAATTTGCGCGCGCATTTGAGCGCGGCGTGATTTATCAAGGCGTGAAACCTGTCTACTGGAACTGGACTTTGAAAACAGCCTTAGCCGATGCTGAAGTAGAATATCATGACCACAAGTCGCCTTCGATCTATGTAAAATTTGATGTCACCGATGCAGCGACCTTAAAAAAATTAGGAAATCCGAAAGGACCGACGTCATTTGTGATCTGGACGACGACTCCGTGGACTTTACCAGCCAATGTCGGCATTTGTTTACACCCTGATTTTAATTATGCTGTTTTTTCTGCGAACAATGAAAATTATGTGATCGCTAAAAACTTAAAAGAACATTTCGAAAAAGAAATGGGATTTGCGTTAACTGAAGTTAGTACGATCAAGGGCGCTGATCTTGACTTAACCAAGGCGCGCCACCCTTTTCTAGATCGGGACTCGGTCGTTGTTTTAGGTCTGCATGTTACGGCCGATGCCGGTACCGGATGCGTTCATACGGCTCCGGGCCACGGGGCTGATGACTTTAAAGTCGGTCAGAAATATGGGCTTCCGGTTTTATGCCCGGTCGATGACGGCGGACTATTTACCGATGAATTTCCCGAGATGAAGGGAATTAATATTTTCAAAGCTAATCCCTTGATCGTTGAGAAATTGCGATCCAGTCAGCATCT
>JAYTHR010000426.1:0-10971 GCA_043732425.1 Bdellovibrionales bacterium | reverse complement strand
TGCATTTCATTTCTTTGCCCCAGCCTGTGATTCAGCAATGCCAATGCCATTATTTAAAATCTCGTGGGCTGTACTAACGGTTAATTAAGGGGCAATTTTAAGTATAGTTCCAATCACTCACTTCTTTTTTGCCACTGCTGGAAAAGACTATTGCCTCAACGGCTTAGGACTTCTATGCTTTAAATTATGTACAAAGGTGAAAAATTTAATAGTTTGACCCATTTGATGGGGATCATTCTGTCGTTCATTGGTGTCGCACTTTTAGTCTCGATTGCCATTGAAAAAGGGGATGCTTGGAAAATTGTCGGCTTTAGCGTGTACGGCGCCTCATTGATCATGCTTTACAGCGTATCCACAATTTATCATAGCTCCCGCGGAAAAATAAAAGATTTATTTAGGCAGCTAGATTACATTTCTATTTACCTCTTGATAGCTGGCACGTACACACCTTTTACTCTGGTCACTTTACATGGCGTGTGGGGTTGGTCTTTATTTGGCGTGATTTGGACTTTGGCAATTGGCGGCATTATCCAAGAGATATACATCGGTAAAAAAACCCGCCTTTATTCCCTTATTCTTTATCCACTCATGGGATGGATCATCGTGATCGCTACCGAACCCCTACTCGAAAAACTTTCTAGCTCCGGAATGTATTGGCTAGCCGCTGGAGGCTTGGCTTACACTTTAGGAATTGCTTTTTTCTTGCTTGATGAAAAAGTAAAACACTTTCACGGCGTTTGGCATATTTTTGTTCTCATGGGAAGTTTCTTCCAGTTTGTGTGTCTTTGGAAGTTTGTGGCTTAAATCCTTCGGCTAATAGTCACAAACCTGCACCGTAGTTGAGGCGCAAAAAGAAAGTGGCCGCTCTGTGGGATCGCCCCAGACGCCGCTTACGTTACACCGCGTTCGAATGCAGGTTTCTTGATGTTTTTCCCAGTGACACTGATCTTTTTGTCCGTACGGTTGGTGACATAAAAATGAATTCTCATACGCTTTTTTCTTTTTAAGCCGTAACTGCTCGGTCTTGATCTTTTGCTTCACTTGATTTTCTTTGGCCAGAAGCTCACTTTTTTCTTTTTCCGTAAAGGCTGAAAAATCAAATTTTTCAACGGGGTGTAAAACTCCGTGCGGAGACTTTCTAGAATTCAGTAAGTAATCGTATTTGATGCTTTCTCCCTCGCGTTCGCCACTGAAGGTGACGGATTGACCCGATTTGAGCTCTTGTGTTTTTTCAAAATCAAAAAACAAGACGGTCAGTTCTCCGTGAAGCATTTGAAACTTAGCTAAAGGCTGAGATATATCCACGCTAATAAGGACATCCGTATCCGCCGGAATGCTCAGATCGAAAAAAACGCTTTTTACGCGCAATCTTTTTTTTGTAGCAGTTCCCGATTGAAAACGAATTTGCCCGTCCAAAATCTGAATTTCTGTAGCCCTTCCTGTGTCGGGGCTGACTTGTGGGACTGAAATTTTTGACTGCGGCATGACCGTGATTTTTTCCCCTTCTGAAAACTGCAGAAGCAGCTCGTCATGAAGACCGGTCGTGAGCAGGAAAGAATTTTTTAGCAGTTGATGCTTTTTTAGCTCGGCCGATTTTTTTTGTTCAAACTCGATGTGGGGATTATCTTTCCAGGTTAGAATCTCTGGAAACGGAATCGGCGCTGGCTCGGCTTGAACCCCAGCGGCCTGAAACAGCGAAAGAAATAAAAAGGATAAGAATAAATTTTTCATTTTTTAAGATTCATTTCTTTAAGCTTGGCCCATTTCAGAAAGACCGAGTAGGCCGCCCCTCGCGCAATAAAATATCCAACCCAGCCATCTAAAAAACCTAATTTCAGTATGTAGCATTCGAAAAACTTGACTTGCGGCTTCGTTAAAAAATGAAACCAGGAAAATCGTTGACCGTTCGAAAACATTTTCTGAGCTAATAGACCAGAGTACCTGTTGTTCGTTTCAATATGGTGCTCAATGTTTTTAAATACGTAGTGATTTAAACAAGATAGAAGCCTTACCTCAACGTTTGCTTCGATTTTTTCGTGGATGAGTTCTTGGTTCCAGTTATGAAAATTCCGTTGAAATAATCGCACTTGATAATCTGGATACCAGCCGCCATACCTGACCCAATGGTTCAAATAATTTGAAAGCCTTGGAATCACGTAAACGCTTTCTGATTTCAGTGACAGTTGACTAAGCTCTGCGGCCAAAGCTGTCGAAACTTCTTCGTCAGCATCTAAAGATAAAATCCAATCGTTTCTAGCTAATAAAGCCGCTTTGTTTTTCGTGGGACCAAAACCAAGCCAGGGCCCTTCGATGATCCGCGCGCCCAAATGTTTTGCAATCTCGAGTGTCTTATCTTTTGAACCGGAATCATAAACTAAAACTTCGTCCGCCCATTGAATAGACTTTAAACATCTTTCAATATTTAATTCCTCATTCAAAGTGATAATAACAACGCTGAGTTTCAGTTTTTCCACAAAATTAATGTCACAACCTTTCATCTTTCTTGTCAAACTAAAGTCCAGACAGCTACGATAAGTGTATGGAAAAAATAAAAACTTCAAAACATATTAAAATAGCCCTGGTTTTTTTAACGTCTCTTCTCCTGAGCCACACGGCTCTGGCTTATTTATCTGTGGGTGAAACTGCAGAAATTCTTCCGGAAGGTTTTTATAAATTAGGCCTTCAACCTCAGCTGATTTTATCCGACAATAGCGGCTTTAATATGGGAGTCTATTTCGATACCTACCTGGCAGAAAGCCTGAACGGGCGGGTCGAAATTGGAGGTGGTAAAACCGATTTTTGGACAACGGCTTCGGTGAAATGGGTTCCAATCCCAGACGTTGATCGACAGCCCGCTCTGGGAATTCGCGGTGGATTAATTTACGCGCGCAGTGACAGCTCTAATTTTTACAACTTTCAAATCACTCCGATTGTCAGTAAAAAAGCCGACACGCGGTACGGTGAAATGGTGCCGTTCGTGGCCCTGCCGATTACTTTTTTAAATACGAACAGTAAAAGTTTGGTCGCCACGCAATTCGCGATTGGTGCTGAGTGGTTTCAAAACAAAGAAATTAACTATGGTGGCGAGCTCGATATGAACATGAGTAATTCCTTCACTTCGATTTCGGCTTTCATCAGTTTTCCGTTTGATGGCACAACAGGTTATAAGAAATAAATGTTTAAATGGTTATTTGGAACATCCACATTGGCTGGTGCCGATATCTACGTTGATCTGGGAACAGCGAACACGCTGATTGCTGTTCGGGGTAAAGGAATTGTCCTTAACGAGCCCAGCCAAGTGATGGTTTCTGAAACGAGCCCTAAAAAAAGAAAAATTTTAGGAATTGGTTTAGAAGGTGTTGAAGTTTTTAAAAAAAACCCAGGTCATATTATAACGATCAAACCCGTTCGTGACGGCGTTATTGCTGATTTCGATGCGACAAAAAGTATGATGAAATACTTTATCGCTAAAGTACTAAAAACAAATCCAATGACTAGACCCCGTATTGTTGTTTCCCTTCCTTACGGAGTCACTGAGGTTGAAAAAAAAGCGGTTATCGAAGCGTGTCGTTCTGCTGGCGCCAGTAAAACTTATTTAATTGATGAGCCTATGGCTGCGGCTATCGGTGCTGGCTTACCAATAAAAGAAGCTTCCGGACAGATGATTATCGATATCGGCGGCGGCACGACTGAAATTGCGGTGATTGCCCTTTCTGACGTCGTCTACTGCGAACCCTTGAAAATGGGCGGCCACAAATTTGACGAGGCCATTATTCGCTACCTTAAAGACACGAAAAGAATTGTCATCACGGATGAAATGGCAGAGAAGCTGAAAGTTGAACTCGGCACGGCATTACCAAAAAAAAATATTCGCTCGGTCGAAATTGAAGCTCGAGATCTAGACTCAGGCTATCCGCGAAAACAAATCGTGACCTCGGAAGAGATTGGTCTAGCCATTTCGGATTCGATTCAAATCATTGTCCACGGAATTTTAAATGCGATTGAAAAAACGCCGCCAGAATTGGTTTCTGATATTATTGATAACGGCATTGTTCTGGCTGGAGGCGGCGCCTTGATAACCGAAATTTGTGCGAAAATTGAAATGGAAGTTCGGATTCCTGTTCGTATTGCTCCGCACCCTTTGACCGCGATTGCTTTGGGCGGAGAAATTGTTCTGGCTGATCCTGACCTGCTAGATAAAATTCAACTAGAAGTTTAATTTTTTTACTCGAGGTTAAGATGAAACCGACGCCGTCTTTGAACACAAATCCGCGCCAAATTTTGATGACCTGCGCCCTACCCTACGCCAACGGACCGATTCATTTAGGTCATATGCTAGAACATATCGAAGCGGATATTTTTTCGCGCTTTCAAAAAATGCAAGGTAACGAATGTGTTTTCATCTGTGCCGACGACACGCACGGTACCCCCATCATGATCAAAGCGCGCGAACAAGGGATTACTCCGGAAGCCCTGATCGCTAAATCTTTTGCCGATCATACCGCCGATTTTAAAGATTTTGATATTGCCTTTGATCACTACGGGTCTACCAATTCGCCAGAAAATAAAAAGCTTTGCGATCTTTTCTATGAGCGCATGAAAGCAAAAAAACATATCCACAAGAAACCCATTCAGCAGCTTTATTGTGATTATGATAAAATGTTTTTACCCGATCGCTTTGTAAAAGGAACCTGTCCCAAATGCAAATCGGCCGATCAGTATGGGGATTCCTGTGATGTGTGTAGTGCAACCTATTCGCCCGAAGATCTGATTGATGCGGGCTGCTCGCTGTGCGGTACGGCCCCAATCAAAAAAGCGTCGGAGCATATCTTTTTTCGCCTCAATGATTTTAAGAAATATCTGACGGAATGGTTACCGCAACATACGGCTCCTGAAATTTCTAAAAAAATGATGGAATGGTTTAATGAAGATCTAAGGGATTGGGATATTTCTCGCGATGATCCTTATTTTGGTTTTGAAATTCCCGGCGAACCCGGAAAGTTTTTTTACGTTTGGGTTGATGCCCCGATGGGTTATGTTTCGGCGACTGATCAGTGGGCGCAAAAAAACAAGCGTGATCTAGCTGAATTTTGGAGTCCGGAATCAAAAGCAGAAATTTATCACTTTATTGGAAAAGACATCGTTTATTTTCACACGCTATTTTGGCCTGCGCTTCTTGCCAGCGCTGATTTTAAAACACCGACGCAAGTTTTAGTCCACGGGCACGTTATGGTGAATGGCGAGAAAATGAGTAAGTCTAAGGGAACATTTATTTCCGCCCGCATTTATTTGAATCACCTAGATCCGCAATTTTTACGTTATTACTATGCGACGAAAATTAACGGCTCGGTCAACGATCTGGATTTAAGCTTTCCCGATTTTACCGCGCGCGTAAATTCTGATTTAGTCGGCAAAATTGTCAATTTAGCGTCTCGCGGCGCCCAGATGCTGACTAAAAAAATGGACGCTACGATGAGCGAAGTTGATCTGGCAGGTATAAAAATACTTGCGGCTATCCGGTCACAAAGCGATTCTCTGACAAAATTCTATGAACAGCGTGATTATTCTAAGGTCACGACGGTCATTCGCGAATTAGCCGATGATGTGAATCGCTATTTCGATGAAAAAGCTCCGTGGAAGACTTTGGACGCGGATCCTGCGGAAACAAAAAAAGTTTTAACGACCACTTTAAACGCTTTTCGTCTACTGGCGATTTACTTAAAACCTATTCTTCCAAAAATGGCTGATCAGGTGGCGATTTTATTTCATGAAAAACCCTATCAGTGGGCTGATCTAACAACTACTTTGCAAAATCATAAAATTGCCGATTATATTCACTTAGCCAGCCGAGTCGACGCGGATAAGATTACGGCCATGATCGAAGAACAAAAAACTTTTTATGCCGCAAGCATAAAACCAGCCGTTTCAAAAGCAAAAGGGACCACCCCTGCAGCAAAAACTCCCGAGACTAAAGTTTCTGAAAAGCCCAGCGAAATTGATTTCGAAGATTTTATGAAAGTTGATTTACGCATCGGAAAAATTATTTCTGCAGAAGAAATCAAAGACGCCGATAAACTTTTAAAACTTCAAGTTGAGATTGCACCGGGTGAACAACGCCAAATTATTGCGGGCATCAAAGCCGCTTACGCAGCTGAAAAGCTAGTCGGTCGCTTAGTTTTAGTTTGCGTGAATTTAAAACCAAGAAAAATGAAATTTGGTCTCAGTGAAGGAATGGTTCTGTGTGCAGGTGATGGCGGTGAAAATCTATTTGTGTTAGCGCCCGATAATGGTGCCAGCATAGGTTCTCGGGTCAAATAGTATGGATAGCGCAGATAAAAAAAAACTTGAAGAAATTTATCAACTTTTTAGTGGCCTAGAAAAGGATTCAAACGATGCCTTATTTGACCAACAGCTTTTAGAGCAACTTATATTTTGTATTCAGTCCTTGAAAGATTCATCGGATCCAATTCTGAAAAAACTATCGACCTATCACTTACATCTTAATGCTTTAATGACCCTGAAGCATTTTGCGACAATCGCCGTACCGTTCGAGCGGGCTTTAAAAAAAACGATCCAAGATGATGATTTTTTAATTTCAAATGCCGACCGGGACCATTTAGTGACCCCGCGGGTTCCCCTTCATTTTATCGTTGATAATATGCGATCTGCTTTTAATGTGGGTTCATTATTCAGAACGGCCGATACCTTGGGCGCTCAGAAAATTTGGCTTTGCGGGTACACGCCGACACCGCACCAACTGCAGGTCGAGAAAGCAGCTCTGGGGGCTACCTTAGTTTTAGATTGGGAAACAACCTCTTTAACTGAAGCCCTGACAAAATTAAAAAAACTAGATTTTCAAATCATTGGACTTGAAACAACCGCGCAGTCGATTGTTCTGTCGGCTCCGTTTGCGGAAAAAAAACCAACAGCTTTCTTAATCGGTAATGAACGCTTTGGTTTAGATACTGACCAGTTAAAACTTTGTGATGAGATTAGAAAAATCGAAATGTACGGAATTAAGAATTCACTGAATGCCGCCGTGGCTGCCGCAATGGCTGGTTACGAATGGCGAAGGCAGTGGAACGAGGCTCATGGAATTAGTTCTTAAGCCGATCGGATTTGTAAGATCTAACCAAAAAGAACCTTACCAGGCCGGCAGGCAACCGGATGGGGACAGTCAACCCGCCACAATTGAATTAGTTGGAAATGAATTTCTAACTGCCTTAAATGATCTTTCAGAATGTTCTCACATTTGGCTTATTTTTAGTTTTCATCACAATTCAAATTGGAAACCGCTCGTGCAAACGCCAAGGTCTAATCGAAAAATTGGGGTTTTTGCGACGCGGGCGCCCTACCGACCGAATCCGCTGGGGCTTAGTTGTGTCCCTTTACTGAGTATTAATCACTTAACCTTAGAGATTGGTCCCAATGATTTATTGGATGGGACTCCCGTTTATGACATTAAACCCTATTTGGAAGAATCCGATTCTCTGTCGAACACCCGTATTGGCTGGCTAGAAACGGCCACGCACCAAAAAATGAAAATAAATTTTTCACCCGTAGCCGAAAGTGATCTAGATTATTTAGAGCGTCACGGAATTAAAGAAATAAGACCCTTCATCAAGCGTCAGCTTGAATTCGATCCGACAAACTCGGAAAAAAAACGTGTTGAAAAAAATAACTCTTTTTGGACCTTATCCTACCGAACTTGGAGAATTGATTTTTTAGTTGCTGCTGATGAAATCGGAATCACCGGAATCCGCTCGGGCTACAGCCTTGAAGAAATGAACCAACCCGTCGATACTTACCAGGATAAAGAAATTCACCGGCAATTTACCAAATACCAATCCCAGTAAATATTATGTTTCGGCTACTGTTGCGAAACAATTATGCTTCAGTTACTCTTAAGAAACAATTATGTTTCAGTTACTCTTGCGAAACAATTCCGAAAGATTTTTTTCGTAAGGTTGAAACGCAGGCTAGACGTATTATTCCGGAAATAATAAATAATAAATTATAATTTTCGCTAATCAAAAATTTCAGAATAAACGCGGCTAATAGTGTTCCCAAAATTTGGGTGATGATGGCAATTAAATTAAAAATAGAAATCATTTCAATTTTTTCTTTAATATCTAAATTTTTAAAAAATGAAAGTGAAAATCCGACTTCCCACGACCCCCAGGCTAATCCCGAGATAAAGTGCAGAACGAAAAGCATCCAAACCTCAGAACAAAATGGCCAAATAGCGGGTAAAGGAGCCGCCAGAATTCCACCCCAGATCAGCAATTTAAAAGGCGAAATACTTTCTTTGCGGCGTGCTAATAACAGCGTGGTGCCAATTTTTCCTAGAAATAATCCGGCCATAACCCACATGAACTGCTCGTACGTTAAGTGTCTAGTTACCAATAAATAAGAAACCACGTAAGGTGCCGAAAGATAAACAGAGAAATTAAACAGACTATAACTTTTGATAAATGATTTATATTTAAAAAATAAATTTTTAGCATGAATGAAATCAAAATTAATTTCGACTGTCGTGCTAGGATGAGCCTTAAAAAGGCGGTACGAAATAAATTTCAAAATGCTACTCAAAGCGAAGATGCCTAAAAATAAATTTTTTACTTCCAGATTTAAAATATTTAAATTCAGAACATAACCACCTAATATTAAGCCCAGAACGATTCCCACTTGAGTGACGCGGGTTCGAAGCGAAAAATAATACTGACTTTTTTCAACGGAGACCAAATCAAAAAGCCACCGATTCCACGCTGGCTGGGTGGCAAAATGGCCCAGCCAGTACAAAGAGTACACGGTCATTAAAATACCAAATAAGTACGAAGTCTGGATATAACTGCAGAGAGCAAGAAACAGAAGTGAAGAAAATTGAATCAGCGCCGCTACCGGCACCCACCGAGATACCGAAACTTTTTTTATTTTTTTTAAAAGTAAAAATTGAAGTAATCCTGCCAGTACCAAAGGTGCCGAGGTCAGCACCCCGGCTTCGATTGCTGAAACTCCTTTATATAAAGAGAAAGCAGCAAAGTAGGTCTCAACGAGTCCCACGACAAGACTGGTAAAAAAGGCTTCTAATAAACTAAATTGAATAAATTTTTTATTATTCAAAGGCTAGTTCTGACCTAAGACAAAAGTGATCTTAACATCCAGGCCGTTTTTTCGTGAACTTGTAAACGCTGTGTGAGTAGATCCATCGTCACCTCGTCGCCCCCGTCTTCCGCTACGGGATACAGACTTCGTGCGGTTTGAATCACGATTTCGTGGCCGCGTAACAATTCTTCGATCATTTTCTCGGCTTTAGGAACTTTTTCAGATTCTACAATGGAAGTTAATTCTGAAAATTCTTTATAAGTCCCTGGTGTGTATTCACCTAAAGCACGAATGCGTTCCGCGATATTATCCAGTGAATTCCACTGCTCGGTGTATTGCTCCATGAACATAATGTGCAAAGTGTTAAACATCGGGCCTTCGACATTCCAATGAAAGTTGTGGGTTTTAATGTAAAGCATGTAGCTATCAGCCAGAAGTTTCGAAACTCCAGCCGCGATCGATTTTCTTTGCTTGTCGGACATTCCAAGATCAATCGTGTTTTCTTTAGCGGGCTTGCTTTCTTTGTGCTCTGATTTATGTGATTTGTGCTCTTTATTTTTTTTCATATTAACCCTTCGTTAAGTCGTTTTTTTCAGATTATTAAAGTTTCTACTAGAGCCTAACTTAATGCAGATCTAGAGAATAGTATTCCGGATTTTTATTTAAGCCATCATAGTTAATCTTTATTAACAGTTTTGACTCGATGATCTGTAATTAATAAAAAAGCCTGGTTTTTAGGCCAGGCTTTTTTATATTTTGAAGTGCAAATTTTTATCGAAGCGCAATTAACTGCGCGATGAGTAAAGAAACAACGGACATCACTTTAATCAAAATTGCGATACCAGGACCCGATGTGTCTTTGAACGGATCACCCACGGTGTCTCCGACAACTGCAGCTTTATGCACATCTGAACCTTTTTTGAAACCAACAAGGCCACCTTTTTCGATATATTTTTTTGCGTTATCCCAAGCTCCACCAGCGTTCGCCATGAATAAACTCATTGAAGCCCCGACAGCTAAACCGCCGGCTAATAATCCCGCCAACGCTTGTGGTCCCATAATAAATCCCACAGCTACGGGAGCTACGACAGCAATCATTCCGGGTAAAATCATTTCCCACAATGCGGCGGTCGTTGCGATATCAACAATTTTTGCAGGTTGAGGTTCGGCTTTTCCTTGAAGTAATCCGGGAATTTCACGGAACTGACGTGCAATTTCTTCCACGATTTTTCCAGCAGCACGTCCCACGGCCGTCATTGTTGTGGCTCCTACTAGAAATGGTAAAATGGATCCTAATAAAATTCCGATGAGGACTCCTGATGATGTTAGATCTAACTGCATCCCGGCTAATCCCGCGGCTTTTCGCACGTGATTTACTTCCATATTAAAAGCGCTGAATAATGCAAGCACGGTTAGTATCGCTGAACCAATCGCAAAACCTTTTCCGATCGCGGCCGTGGTATTTCCGACGGCATCTAATTCATCCGTGATTTCTCGAACATGCGGAGGCAAACCCGACATCTCAGAAATTCCGCCCGCGTTATCAGCGATAGGTCCGTAAGCATCTACGGTCATGACGATTGCGGTTCCAGCTAACATTCCAACAGCCGCAATTGCAATCCCGTAAAGACCTAACATTTGGTCTGAGATGTAAGCCGCAACGACCACGATTAATGTGGGAATCGCAACAGATTCCATTCCGACAGCAAGACCGCGAATGACCACAGTTCCGGCTCCGGTTTTTGCGGCCTCAGCCACTAAGCGAATCGGTTTCATCGCCGTGTAGTATTCCGTGATAAGACCGATCAAAGCACCACCGAAAGCACCGGCTGCTAAGGCCCAAGTGACGTTTTGAGTAATACCTAA
>JAYTHR010000425.1:0-3381 GCA_043732425.1 Bdellovibrionales bacterium | reverse complement strand
AGACGATTTTCAACTCTTAAGGTGGGGTCAAAGTAGCGCATTTTATTACTTGAGTTTTGTTCTCTTATTAATTATCGTATTTTTTATCTTTGAAAGATTATCGGCACGAAGACTGAGCGCCAAGTTAGGTCATAAGGTGGCTCCATTTTTAACGCAGTCGGTATCTTATCCGATGCGCCGCTGGCAACTTTTGGTCCAATGCTTAGGGCTTACTTTTATTATCGTTGCCATCGCGCGGCCCCAGATGGGAATCAGTCAGCAAGAAATTCGCAGCGAAGGTGTAGAACTTTTAATTTTGGCAGATGTCTCGGAAAGCATGAAGGCCGAAGACGTGCGGCCGTCCCGTTTAGCGCAAATGAAAATCGAACTGGGTAAATTATTAGATTTAATGCCCGGTAATAAGGTTGGAATCATTGCGTTCGCGGGCAGCAGTTCACTTCTTTGTCCGCTAACAACAGATCCCAATGCGCTAAAAATGTATATTGATTCATTAGATACGGATTCAGTAAGCACGCAGGGAACTAACTTTGAAACCGCTTTAAGCTACGCCAAAGAAGCTTTTGAAAAAGGTGGCGTCACGCAGGATCAGTCGACAAAAACGACGCGAGTTATTTTGATTGTCTCTGACGGTGAAGATCAAGAAAAAGGGGCTCTAGAGGCCGCGCAAAAACTGACCGAAAATCAAATTCGCATTTTTACTATGGCCTACGGAACCGCTAAAGGCGCCGGGATTCCGGTACGGGATCGTGCCGGAGTCATGACGGGGTTTAAAAAAGATCGTTCGGGTCAAACAATTGTGACCGAAGTGAAGGGTGATTTTCTGCAGCAGTTAGCAAACACCGGTCAAGGAAAGTTTTACTTTGCACAATTTGACGGAAATCATCTGAAGCAATTCGTCAACGACCTGGGAAATTTAGAAAAGTCTCAGTTTCAATCAACCATGGCCACGCAGTATGATGAAAAATTTATGTTTCCACTGCTATTAGGATTTATTTTTCTGCTACTGAGTTTATTTATTTCCGATCGGAAAAAACTCAGCGGGAAATCAGCACCGGATTGGAAGGGACGCTATGAAGTCTCTGGGTAAGTTCGTGGGTAAGTCTGTGGGTAAGGCTCTTTCACTCATTTGTGTACTTTATCTTTTCTCTTGCTCCGAGACCAATTCGGTCGTGTCACTCAAGACTTTAATGGCCGATCGATTAGCCAGCGTAAAAGTGAAAGCCAAGCAGTACGATGAGGCCTTAAATGTGTATGTCAAAATTTTAGAAACTGATCCTGATCTTCCAGAAATTCATTCAAATATTGGAATTCTTTTTTTAAACGATAAAAAAAATGAGGAAGCTTTAAAGTCTCTGAATGAGGCCTTGCATTTAGCTGAAGCGTCGCAAAACAAAAAGGCCGAATTTATTATTCGTTATAATTTAGGGGCTTATTATGGCCTTGAAAAAAAAGTACCAGAAGCTTTAGAAAATTATCAGGCCGCTTTGGAAATCTTACCGACTTCAAAAGAAACAAAACATAACATCGAGCTTTTGATTCAAAATGGCAGCGATCAGTCCAAAGAGGGCGACAAGAAAGACCAAGATCAAAAAGGCCAGGGTGATTCTCAAGACGATAAAAAAGATGGCGCGGGAAAAGATAAGAAAAAACAGCCCGACAAAAAAGATGACGGCAGTGGCAATGACAAAAAAGATGAAAAAGATAAATCTGATAAAGAAAAAGACAAGCCACAAAGCCCGCAAGATGTGAAGCAAAGTCCTAAATACAAGCCGCGGCCATTTCAAGGGGATCAGTTATCTGAAGGCGACGTGAAGAAAATTTTAGGCGAACTGCGAAGCCAAGAGCAAAAGATACGAGCGAATTATGATAAAAAAGAAAGAAAAGAAAAGAAAAATGATAAAGATTGGTAAATTCTTAGTATATTTTATTTTAATTTTTTACGCGTCTTTCAGTTTTGCGGAAGCTCAATCCAAAGTTCAGGCGACCGTTGATCGTGATCAAATGGGTCTGGGGGATTCTTTTACGTTAACGATTCGTGTTCAGTCGAATGAAGACTTCGAAGGCCAAGAGCCTCATCTGCCGACATTAAATCAAATAGAATTATTGAATGCGTGGGCCGATGGAAAATCATCATCAACGCGTATGAGTTTCATTAACGGCCAATCGTCGTATACAAAATCAATTACGCAAGATTTTCACTTCATGCTTTCACCAAAAAAAGAAGGTCAATTAATTATTCCGGTGATTGATGTCCTCATCAACGGGAAAACATTTAAAACTCAGCCCTTGAAAATCGCCGTCGGCGAACAGTACCGGGGCGGTCAGCAGCAGCAACCGCGAAATCGTGTGCAAGGCCGCGCCCAGTTGGTTCCCGGCTTCGATGATCCTCAGCAAGAAGATCCCTTCGGTGATGATAATGATCCCTTTGCGCAGTTGATGAAAGAAAAAGAGCGCATTTTTGATCAGCTTCGTCGCGGTGGTTTTGGCGCTCCGGGTGCGGGTGGTGGTTTTGGAAATGGTTTCGGTGGCCCAGCGCAGCCGATTCCACAAAAAAAATTAGATATAAATACGAACGAAGCTTTTTTTGTCTACTTAGATGTGGATCGTAAAGAGGCCTATGAAGGACAACAAATAACCGCAAACTGGTACATTTACGTGAAGGGGGATATTCTTTCTTTAGATCGCGCGAAATTTCCGGATTTAAAAGGTTTTTGGAAAGAAATTATCGAAGAAGTTCCCAGTTTGCAGTTCAGTCCCGAAATCGTGAATGGTATTCCCTATCAGAAGTCGTTGCTAGCCAGCCATGCTTTATTTCCAATTAAAGCAGGAACAGCGACCATCGATGAATTTAATATCAAGGCAAAAACGCGAATGCCGGGTGGGCAGGCCCACGAGTGGACAAAAGTTTCGAAGCGTTTACCGATCAAAGTTTTACCGTTGCCTTTGGAAGGAAAACCGCAAAATTTCTCGGGCGCCGTCGGTTCATTTCAAGTCAGCATCAAGTCAGAAGGATTACAGTTTCCGGTGCAGCAGCCATTTTCGGTTAAAGTCAGGTTTGAAGGGTCAGGGAATGCGAAGTTAATCGATTTGCCTAATATTCCTTGGCCAGCCAGTCTTGAAGTTTTCGATACTAAAAGTGAATCTAAATTTTTCAAGAATGGCCAAAGCTTCAAAGAATTTGAAATTTTATTAGTCCCTAGAAAAGAAGGCGAAGTCATCATTCCCGCTTTCGAATTTTCGCACTTTGATCCTGAGCAAAAAAAATATGTGACGACCATGACCGAACCACTGAAGTTAATCATTACCCCGGGAACTGGCGCCCCGGCGGCACAAAGTAAAAATAATTCTGGTGCAAAAGATGATTTAAAAAATGAACTCAGT
>JAYTHR010000424.1:0-3388 GCA_043732425.1 Bdellovibrionales bacterium | reverse complement strand
GTCAAAGCGACAATTTAACAGGATGACTAAACACACTGACACACAAAGGATGACCAATGAGCACATATCAAATTGATCCGACCCACTCAAGCGTAAGTTTTAATGTGAAACACATGATGATCGCTAAAGTTCATGGAGCTTTCGAAAAACTTTCTGGAAAACTAGTCTACGATGCTGCCGCTCCAAGTAAGTCAAACATTGAAGTTAGTATTGAAGCGGCCAGCATCAATACCCGCGAAGCACAGCGAGACACTCATTTAAAAAGTGCTGACTTTTTTGATGTGGCGAAATTTCCGACGATTAATTTCAAATCGACAAGTATCGAAGGTTCCGGATCTGAACTTAAAGTGATCGGCGATTTAAGTCTTCATGGAATCACGCAAAAGGTTACTTTGGCTGTAGAAGGTCCAACCGGCGAGATCAAAGATCCTTACGGAAATTTAAAAAATGGGGCTTCCGCAACGACGAAAATCAAGCGAAAAGATTTTGGATTAACTTGGAATGCGGCATTAGAAGCTGGCGGAGTTTTAGTGGGTGACGATATTAACATCACGTTGGATATTCAATTCGTAAAACAAGTTTAATGGACTTTCAAACGATCTTAAAAAACCAGACAGTCGACGAAAAAGAAAGTAGGAACGTATGTTACAAGTCAGAAAATCAGAAGAGCGCGGAAATGCAAATCACGGTTGGCTGAAGTCGCGCCACACTTTTTCTTTTGCTGATTATTACAATCCGAAGTTCATGGGCTTTCGCACCCTGCGCGTGATTAACGAAGACCGCATTTCTGGCGGTTCTGGATTCGGGAAACATCCTCACCGCGACATGGAAATTATTTCCTATGTCGTCAAAGGAGCTCTACAACATCAAGATACCATGGGTAATAAAGCGATTATTCGCCCGGGCGAAGTGCAGGTTCTTAGCGCGGGAACCGGGATGCAGCATTCCGAAATGAATGACCGCCCGTCAGAAGAAACTCACTTTTTTCAAATTTGGATTACCCCAAGCCAAACCGGCCAAGCCCCTTCCTACGGTCAAAAATCATTCGAAGCGGCTCTCGAGACGGAAAAATTAGTTTTAACGATTTCTAAAGATGGCCGTAAGGGTTCACTGGCCATAAAGCAAGATGCTGATTTGTATGTTTCAAGGCTAGAAAAAGACGATGTTTTAGAATTTGATCTTCTTAAGAACCGGGGCGCTTGGATTCAAGTGGTTTCTGGAAAACTGCAGGTCAATGGCCAGATCGTTACGGAAGGCGATGGGGTCTCCATTGAAAATTCAGGTTTTCTAAATTTTAAAGCCGTAGAAAAAAGCGAATTCCTTTTATTTGATTTAGCCTAGTTGACTACCCCCTGCTGATCGTGGTGCTCGCCACGATCAGGTTCCGTTCCTGAGTCAAAATCTTGGCTGGGGCCGCAAAAAGCAGTAAATTTTTTAATTCTGCTTGGAAAAATCATGATTTATTCGATTTTACTACAGGGTCTGCAGAAGTAACGCTACAGTCCGCATAACTTATTTTATCTGCGAACAAGGACCCTCAAGATATGAATTCATTTACGAATTTTGGCTTATTACCTTCTTTATTAAAAACTCTTAAAGCAAAGCGCATTTTCACTCCGACTGAAATTCAAACAAATGCCATTCCCCTGATGATGTCGGGACAGTCCGTCGTTGGAGTTTCAGAAACTGGTAGCGGAAAAACCTTAACCTACGCATTGCCACTTTTAAATTTACTAAAAACTTTAGAAACTGAGGGCTCACCGGTGACTGCCGAATCGAGCCCGCGCGCGTTGGTCATGGTTCCGACGCGTGACCTAGGAGAACAGGTTTCAAAAGTTTTTAAAACGTTTACTCATGAAACTCGCCTTCGTGTTCGCCCAGCTTTAGGGGGAATGACTTTCGAGCAAGCGCGCCGGAATGTGAGCGGCCCATTCGAAATTTTATTGGCAACCCCGGGGCGATTAATTCAGTTAATGGAAAAAGAACTGATTAATTTAAAAGATGTGCGCATGTTAATTTTTGATGAAGCAGATCAGATGCTGGATAAAGGCTTTTTAGCAGAATCAAATGCAATCGTTGCGGCCTGCCCGAAGGACACTCCGTTAGCTTTATTTTCTGCGACGGTTTCTTCGACTGTTCAGGCCATGATGAATTCCATGTTTGCTAAAGCAGAAGTCGTTCGAAGTAGCGGTAGCGGAAAAGTCGTTAAAAGTTTAACGACTCAAAATTTAACGGTGATTGACGGAATTCGTTGGCCGCTTTTTGAGAAGCTATTAAAGCAAAAAGTAACAGGCGGAACTTTAGTATTCACGAATACCCGTGAACAGTGCGATAAGGTCGCCTATGAGATGTCACAAAATGGGTTCCAGTGCGTTGTTTATCGCGGTGAAATGGATAAAAGTGAACGCCGCACGAATCTTAAAAAATTTCGTAACGGAGAAATTGATCTATTAGTTTCAACAGATTTAGCAGCGCGCGGCTTAGATCTGGAACATGTTGGCCGAGTTATCAATTATCACTTACCTCAGCAAATGGAAAATTACCTTCACCGTGTGGGTCGAACGGCCCGCGCTGGCCGCGCAGGACTAGTTATTAATTTAGTCACCGAGCGCGATTTACGTTTAATTTCTGCCCTTGAAGGAAAAGGGCAAACTCCGCGCGAGTTAAAATCAAGATTTTTAACTAGCGAAGGCAAACGACAACATGTTCCGCGAGATGAAATGAAGCCGCGACCTAAAAAGCCGTCGGATGCAAAATCGAGTAAGCCGCGCGTGGGTCAATCTAAACCTAAGTTTAAAGCTAAGCCAAAGCCATCTGATGCCACGATGGCTCGGACTCACGGGAAACCAAAAGCGACATCAAAAAGAGCTTAGTTCAGATTTAAGTGTCCGTGTTTGCCAGCAATAATTGTGTTATCTCTTTTTCCACTTAAAAGTGATTTTGCAAAGTTCACCATGGTTACGATTTTTGATGATGGCGATTCCCAGTAGTCCGCACTTTCAACAGTCACTTTAATGAGACACAGGTCGGGGTCTTCGAGACCTTCAGAAAACCAAGCTTTGTAAAACGGATTCCACAGCTCTTTTTCTTTTGCAGCATCGTCAACCATCATTCCATGGCCACAGGCCGAAATATAGGATGAATCTTTCGGATTAGAGAAAGCTAAGTTGACGTTGGGGTTAGCTTGAATTTGGTGAACTAATTCAGAAGACTTGCGGCAAAAAAACCAAAGGTCTCCATCAAATTCGACCTGTTGCAAGGTCATAGGGCGGCCTTTTAAGGCGCCATCTTTTTCACTAAAGGTTGTCATCATTGCAAATTTAATTTCTTTGATTAACTTTGCAAAATGCTGAATATCACCAACTTCTTCCATAAGCATCTCCCTTAA
>JAYTHR010000423.1:0-3398 GCA_043732425.1 Bdellovibrionales bacterium | reverse complement strand
TAGTCCGTAAATTACAAAAGAAGTACGGGCCTGATTTGAACCTCATTGCTGCTGAAGCCGAGCGCATGAAAAAAGAAATCACCGAACTTGAAAATTCAGATGAGCATCTTGAAAAACTTAAAAAGCAGACGGTGCAGCTGGAATTAGATTTAAAAATAAAAGCGGAAGACATTCATCAAAACCGGTCGAAGCAGGCCATTAAATTAGTAGCTGATGTGAATAAAGAGCTTCTAGATTTGAATATGAAAGGCGTTACTTTTGATATTCAGAATAATAAATTAGATCACTTAACTTCAACGGGACTCAGTGATGTCGAGTATCTGTGTCAAATCTCGAGTAAAGATCCGAAGCGACCCATTGCTAAAGTGGCCTCGGGCGGAGAACTTTCGCGAATTTTACTTTCACTGAAAAAAACAGTAGGCCAATCTGAATTTCCTAGAACTTACTTATTCGACGAAGTCGATACCGGTGTTTCAGGAACAACGGCTGAAAAAGTCGGTCGCAAATTAAAGTCGATTGCGAAGGGCCAGCAAGTTATTTGCGTGACTCACCTACCGCAGGTCGCGGCTTGTGGTGACGTTCATTATTCGATTAATAAATCTGCCAAAAAAGATTCTGTATCGATGGATGTGGTCGAGCTTAAAACGAAGACCCGTATTGCAGAAATTGCACGGTTGATTTCCGGCGAAAAAATTACAAAGACTTCGTTAGCGCACGCGGAACAACTGCTAAGCGATAGTCACTAAAAAATAGCCTCGACCTATGGCTTGATCCCATTGCTACAAATCATGTCTTCCTTCAAAGTAAGGGCAGGAGATTATATGAAGCCATTCAAATTATTGTTCCCGCTTTTGGTTTTTGCATTTTCATTGATAGCCTTACCCAGTTCAGTCTTGGCACTGACGAAAAAAAAAGGGGCTAAAGGCGCTTTAGCTGGCGGCGGATTTTCCATGGGTTTCGGGATTTCACTTTTATCTGCGGAGCAAAATGGACTCAACAGTTTGATTGCTGCTGCTAAAGCGCAAGCACCCGGCGGCGGAGTTTCCACCGGTGATTTAAGCTCAGGCTACGAGTTCAGCGGTCAGTTCACCTTCCATTTTTCAAGCGACCTGGTATCGATACAGTTGCGACCTTCCTATTTTACCCAGTCGGCATCCGGCAGCGGAACTGATGGAGACTACAGTTACAAACTGACCGGATTTTCGATATTCCCACTGGTGCGTCTGATTCCGCTGAGCAACGATATCATCAGTTTTTATCTGCAAAGTGGTATTGGATACGCCCAAGTGCGAGGGGATATTTCCAACGGACCTAGAAATGTTAGTTTTGTCGGATCTGATTTTGGAATTCAAATAGGTTTAGGTGCTGACTTTTGTTTGCTTCCAGAACACTGCTTCGGTATCGAAGGGAATTACCGCTATTTGCCCATGCAGCGAAATATCGTTCGCACCAGCAGTACTTCAGCGCCTTACGGCGTCTCACAAGCCATCCCCGATCGTGAATTAGAGGATGCCAGCGGGAAAGATATCGCCACAACCATGAATGGAATTTCGGGCACTTTAAATTATACTTTTAATTTCTAAGAAAACTTTCCAGATCAACGGTTTCAAGAAGATCATTTTCTATCTTTAAAGCCGTTGGTTTTTCTAACCAGGTCCCTAAGTTAATTGAAGTTATCTTTTTTCCATCCGCATCAAAGGTGTATAAATCCCGAATGTGCATATGCCCGGTCACGATCAAATCAAACGGCTTTTCATCGTATGCAACATGGGCGTAGCTGCGAATAAGCGTCTGTATCTTCTCTGTATTTTCGATCGCGTAGGCGGCCGTACGGCGGCGACTCTTATGACTTAACTTTTCGCCGACTGCTTTCCAGAAAAAACCCGGCAAAAAATGACCAAAAAATTCGATGTAAGGTCTGCGAATAAATTCGCGATATTTTAGGTAATTAACATCTTCCGAATTAATGAAATCGCCATGCTCTAGACGAACCGTTAACTTGCCGATTTTAAAATACTCCTCTTTTTCATAGACTGCGATTCCAAGTTCTTTGGTCCAATACACATCGATATGGAAATCATGATTTCCTTCGAAGTAATAGACCGACCCGCCTTTGGCTTTAAACTTTTTTATTTCATTTAGTAAAGGCTTATAGTGGTTTGTAAAAGCCCTGCCATTAGAAAGCCAAAAATCAAAGATATCACCCAATAGAAAAAGTTGGTGCTGCTTCGGATTCTGGTTTAAGTACAATAAAAAACGCAGCAGAGTTTGTCCGCTGCGTTCTTCAAGATCTTTGAGATGAATATCAGATAGAAACCAGGACGTCACAATTAGCTTTGAAAATTATCGTGACCCTGTTTACGACGAATAAATGCCGGAACTTCTAAAATATCGCGAGCCATTTTACGGGCTTCTTCTATTTGCTTTCCTTCATCCATCATAGTCAATTGTTCCGGATGCGAAGCTTTTTCCGTTGTTACAGCTTGGCCCACCTGAGATTCACGAAACGCTTTCGCTTTCGCCAATAACAAATCGCGCGCAATCTGCGAACTTGAGTTCATCGCGGCAATCGGAGAGATCTCTGACGAGATCTCTGTCAGCGTTTCAGTCACGGGAGCTTGTCCAGATGCAGAGGCTACCGGTGTTTCCGTGGCCATCGGAGCTTCATTCGTAAAAGATTTTACGGATTCTTGCACATTGTTAATCGGTGGAAAACCAGCGGCCGCAAAAGATTGGGGCATAGCCGGAGGCATTTGTGGTGCCATCATTTGTTGAGGCATCATACCCGCACCCTGCTGGTGTTGTTGGTGCTGCGGCATCATATTTCCATTAAACTGCGCAGCTTGCGGATTAAAATTCGGGTTAAACTGCGTTTGAAAGTTTTGTTGAAACTGTTGATTCATCATGGCTTGTTGCTGCGCCATTTGCTGCGGATTCATCTGTGGCGGAACATCAAACATGATCGAAGGTGACGTGTTTAAAAAACTTTGCATTGAATTCATTGTCGGTAATCCCATGATTTTATCTTCACGAGCGAATCCCGTAGCAATAACCGTCACGCGCACTTCATCAATTAAATTAGGATCAATAACAGCACCGAAAATGATTTCAGCATCTTCACTCGCCGCTTCTGTAATTAAAGTAGAAGCTTCATTCACTTCATATAATGAAAGATCAGAACCACCCGTTACATTAATAATAATGCCAGTAGCTCCTTCAATTTTTACATTTTCTAATAACGGCGACGAAATGGCCTGAGTCGCGGCTTCGATCGCGCGATTTTCGCCTTTTGCAGCGCCTGTTCCCATCAGTGCTAAACCTTTGTTTGCCATCACTGTGCGGATATCGGCGAAATCCAAATTGATCAGACCACGAATATTAATTAAATCAGAAATCCC
>JAYTHR010000422.1:0-3413 GCA_043732425.1 Bdellovibrionales bacterium | reverse complement strand
CTGGAAAGACGTGGCCTCATTTCGCCTACGGGAAAAATGCAGTCTATGACGAAGGCCATCACGGGAATGCGGTCCTTAGTAAGTTCCCCATTCATTCGTGGACGAACGAAGACGTTTCCTATTCAAAATTGGAACGCCGTGGACTACTACACACGGTGATCGAACGCCCCCAAGCTAAGTATCACATTCATATTTTTTGTGTGCATCTAGGCCTATTTGAAAAAGATCGGCGCAGTCAAATTCTAAGACTAGCAGAAAAAATTAAAAAAACTGTTCCTAAAAAAGCGCCGTTAATCATCGCTGGAGATTTTAATGACTGGCGAGAAAACGCAAGTGATCTGCTACTTGGTGAACTAAAGGTCAGCGAAGTGTTCTTAAAGAAAACGGGCAGCCACGCGGCTACTTTTCCGGCTTTATTTCCACTTCTTGCTTTAGACCGAGTGTATTATAAAAACATGAAATGCGTTAGTGTCGAGGTTTTAAAAAGTGCGCACTGGAGAAGACTTTCAGATCATCTTCCGATCAGTGTAGAATTTAAGCTTTAGGATGAAAGCACCCTAATCAATAAAATAAGTCAGTTCAGCTAAAAGCTCTGAGCCAAACTTTTCAAGCTTCGATTCGCCAATTCCGTAAATATTCTTAAGATCATTTAAAGTATTAGGATTCTTTCGTGCTAATTCCTTTAAAGTTTGATCACCGAATACAACAAAAGCTGGAATATCAAGTTCAGTAGCTTTTTGCTTACGCCATTTTCTTAAGGCCTGGAAGCGAATTTCTTGTTCGGCGTCTAACTGTTCGTTTCCGGAATCTTTTTTACTCGATTTTTTCTTTCTTAAGACGCTGATAACCTGTTGCTGCTGAAAAGGTTCAGAAATTTTCCGAGCAGATTCAGGATCACAAACGTCGCAGTGCCCACAGCGAGTAATTCGTTGTGCATCTTTGTAATACGTCAATATTTCAGAATGGCGGCACTCTTTAGCTTCTGAATAACTAATCAACGCATCTAGATTTCGCCAGCGCGAATCTTTAATTACTTTTGGAGCCGTAGAATTCTGAATGAAAAATGACTGCAAACCTTTATCTTTCTTAGAATAAAGCATCAAGCAGGTCGAGTGTTTCTCATCACGGCCCGCACGGCCCATTTCTTGATAAAGTGAGTCTATGTTGGCGGGCATTTGGAAATGTACCACAAGCCGCACATCAGGCTGATCGATTCCCATTCCAAATGCATTCGTCGCAACTAATATTCTTAAACGGCCGCGGGTGTATTCTTCTTGAACCCGTGTGCGTTCCTTTGTGGATAAACCGGCATGATAAAAGTCGACTTGCGAAAAATCTTCCTGAAGCATTTGGGAAAGCTCTTCGGTCACTTTTCGAGTGCCGCAATAAATAATAATTCGGCCGTCCTGAGTTTGTCGTAAACTTTGCTTCAGCCATTCAATTTTATTTTCTTCATCGGCACAAGTTTCGACTTGGTAATAAAGATTAGGGCGATAAAAACCGTAGACGGAGCGTTCAGGCTTGTAAAGCTGCAGATTTTTAGAAATATCGTTCAGCACCGTCGGTGTTGCCGATGCGGTTAAGGCTAGAATCGGAACGTCGGGCCTTAAAGTTTTTAAAATTTTAAGGCCCGCATACTCTTCCCGGAAGTCATGTCCCCACTGGGACACGCAATGGGCTTCATCGATTGCAAACAGCGCAATCTTACGATTCATGATCCATTTTTTAAAACCTTCTTTTTGCACGCGTTCAGGAGATAAATATAAAAGAAAAGCGCCGCCTTGATTTAAAGTGGCGAAAACCAGCTTTTTCTCGTCCTCGGTTTGGCCCGAATGAAGGCATCCCGCTTTGATGCCCTGACGGTGAAGTGAGGCGACTTGATCTTTCATTAAGGCAATTAGCGGCGAGATTACAATGACGAGTTCTTGTTGGAAAACAGCGGGGAACTGGTAGCAAAGCGATTTTCCGCCGCCCGTTGGCAGTACCGCTAAAGCATCTTTTTTGGCTAAAACAGTGCGAATGATTTCTTGCTGTCCGATCCGAAAGTCAGACATTTTAAAATACTTTAAAAGATGATCTTTGTACAAAATAGCTTCTTTCGTTAGTAAACGACTGAAATTGCAAGAACCGAACCTGTACAATAATAACTGTTTTTCATTTAGGCCAATAAAATCCGGGTATTTTTCAAAAATCAAAAGCCGGTCAGGTAATCCTGGGTTGTGCCCACTAATATCTTCAGTTAGCCTTAAAATATGGGTTTAGACCAATTTATTGCGCGAGTGCCAAAAGCAGTGCTTGTAATTGTCGTGCTAACGATGGCGCTAATTTTTATCGTAGTCATGAATCCGCTTAAAGACGAGTGCGATGTAAAGACAGATATTTTTTTAAAAGAAATGCGCGGAATTATCACGTCTGTGCGGGTTAAGAAAAATAAAACGCAATTTGCAAAGCTGAATTTTTGGAAAGATCGCTGCCGGGATGGCAATACGGTCGGAGCTTGCGAAGAATATTTTACGGGACTTAATAAATTGACGACAGCACTATCGGTTTTTCCTGATAAATGCCAACTTAAATTCATCGAAGAAAATGAAGCATTTCCCAAATATATCTATGATGCGATTCAAGTCATGGCGTTAGTGGCCTGGGGCGAGAGGCCTCCCTCAGGGCCCTCTGAAAGGTTGGGCTGGCTGACAGAGGCTCATTTGAAAACATTTTGTAGGCTTAAGAAAACTTTTGCGACACTAACAAGCGAAGAGGATCTACAAAGCCTTCGCAGTAAAATTTATTCCCAGTATCCTGACAGTTGGCCTGAGGCCGTTGATCCGGAAGCTAAAAAGCCAGAGGATCGACCCAAGGCTTTAAAATCAGCTTTAAACCCGACCGGAACTTTAGATAAAGATAAAGTGTACGAGCGGAGTTTGTTTTCAATGCGCTGTGATCTTTACCAATAATTAAATGCTAGACAGCTGAATATTCTTCCATTGGTGTTTGCCATTTAGATTTTGTACTGAGCCTAAGAAACAAAAAGAATCATCTAATTTATTTTGAATGCGGATCTGGTTATTTTGTTCACTGACCAGCGACCATTCTTTTGGCTGTAGGCCAAACTGTGAAAGTTGGCGGCTAAGTTCGTTGATGTTTTCGATAATGTTTGACTGAAATTGATTCATATATCCCCCCTGGATGCAGAATTCAAAATGCAATCAGGATTCCTAGAAAACTTTGGTTAAAGTGTATTTTATTGATTTTGGAAAATTTAAATCTACACTTTTAGATTGAGTCGTAGACTTGAGAATTTATAAAGGATGGACCATGAAAAAAATTACCTATCGCGTGCAATTTACGATTTTAGCTATTTGGGTTCCTGTTGTGATCCTGATTTTTAAAATGATTGAAGATCGGCAACTGGCCGC
>JAYTHR010000421.1:0-3432 GCA_043732425.1 Bdellovibrionales bacterium | reverse complement strand
ATAATTCTAAAAATTATACTCCTGAACATTTATATGCCTTTGCATTAACTAACTGATTTATTTCTACTTTTAAAACTATTGCGCAGCAGACTAAAACTCCTTTTAGGTCACTTAATGTGGTGACTACACTGGGGGGCGAAAAAAATTCAAATGGATATCCAAGTATAACGACGGCCGATTTTAAAGTAGTTTTAAATGGCATCAAGTCGGAAAACAAAGCTATTGAATTATTACAGAAGTCTTCCGAAAGCTGCTTAATTATTAACTCGCTTAATGTTTCTAAAAATTTTCAATATGAAATCTTAACTTAACTATTAGGCCCAACTCTACGATTATTGTTTGCAGAGTAGATGCGGGAGTTAGTTATGAACGACAAGAAGGCTATTCTCAAAATTAATGACCATGGTGTTCTACTTGTTTTTCCAATTATAAATCGTAAGGAACCTAGATCCTTGTGGTCTGAATTTTTTCCGAAAACAAAAATGCGTTGGGAGTGGGACGAGACCGGCGACAACCGGGTTGGTGACTTGTGGGCTTTGATGAAGCGACTGTCCGTAACAAAACAAGTGGTTTATTCAAAATGGTACCAGGGGCGCGCTACATTTTTCTCGGTTTCTTTGTTCGAAGCCATGCTTTGTTTGTGTCGGCAAAATTTGTCGGAAACAAAGTTATCCCGCGCGGCGAAAGAGCTTCTAGCTGCGCTAGAAAGTGATTCGCCCTTATCAACGCGTGAACTTAAGAAGTTGACCGATCTGCAGGGTAAAGACAATAACTCCAACTACACAAGGTCTATGAAGCAACTTTTTTCGCAGCTGTTGATAGTCGCTTTTGGCGAAGTTGATGACGGTGCCTTTCCTTCGTTAGCGGTGGGCGCTACCCAGCTACTTTACGAAGATTTATGGAATCGCGCAGAAAAAATGAAACCCGAAACCGCGCATAAAATTGTGGATCGCTACATGCCCATGGGATCTGATGTTAGAAAATATTTTGACAAAACTATGTCGCTTGTCGCGCAAAAAATTTAATTGAATTGAGGCTTTCTTGGAAATTATTTTAGTTCGTCACGCAGTTGCGCTGGATAAAGATATTGCGAAAGCAAAGAAAATCAACGATGCAGACCGAGAGCTAACTTCTGCTGGTAAAAAAAAATTTAAAAAGCATGTTTTAAATTATGTCTCTATTTTTAAAAAATCAGACTGCATTATATCAAGCCCTTACCGCCGCGCCGAGCAAACCGCTAAAATTTTAGCCGACAGTATTCCATTTAGAAAAAAAATTGTTTTTAGTTCATTGCTAGCTCCGCAGGGGTCCGCCGAGAAATTAAAAAATTATTTAAAACCGAAGTCCTATCGAAAATTAATATTAGTTTCTCATGAACCCCTGCAAAGTCTTTTAATAAAAAGTTTAACAGGCATTGCGCTGGATTCGGTCCATTTAAAAAAAGGCAGTCTTGTTGTCCTGCGTTTGCAGCTGAACGGAACTTACAAGCTTTATCAATTACTTAATCCATAAAGTTTAAAGCCTGTTAACACTATCACTTGTAACTAATTTGAATTCTTTTTCTCAGTTTCTTTTTTTCGAAGAGTTTTACGGTCTATTTTACCTGTGGTTGTTAACGGAAAATTTTCAACAAACTCAATTTGCCGTGGATATTTGTAAGTTGCTAATTTGTTTCGGACATGGTTTTGAATTTTCTGCTTCAGTTCTTCGCTTGCTGTTGCATCCTTAGCTAATCGAACAAAAACTTTTACAATCATACCGCGCACTTCGCCGGGGGCGGCAATCACTGCCGCTTCGGCAGCTTCGGGAAGCTCTATCAAACACGATTCTACTTCGATGGGGCCAATTCTGTAGCCACCACTTTTTATTAAGTCATCATTACGACCCATAAATCGAAAATAGCCTTTTTCATTTTTCACGGCCATGTCGCCGGTTTTCAACCACTCAATGCCGTCACGAACCAAAATCATTTCATTTGTCTTTGCCAGATTCTGCCAGTAGCCCAGAAAACTTGTGGGATCGCCCTGCTTTACGATAATTTGGCCTTCGACTTCGAACTTCGCGTCCCGGATAAGCTTCTTCCATAGACCCTGGTTCTATTGGCCAAAGCGCCTCGCAGTTTCCGATCAGGTGATTCACCTCAGTCAGCCCGTAAAACTCGTTCACGACCACGCCAAGTTCTACTTCTGCCCAGTGCAGAACTTCGGCGGCGACCGACTCTCCGCCGCTTGCGATAACTTGAAGTTGATTTCCAAATCGCGAGCGCGGATGCTTCACTTGCGCCAACATTTTAAGTGCTGTGGGTGCCAGAAATATATGAGTCACCTTATGTCGAGCCATCATTCCAAACGCTTGCTCGGGATCGAAACGATACTCTGAACCCAACACTGGTAATCCGAACGCCCACGCGGGTAACAGAATATCAAGTAAACCTAGGTGCTGTGAGCGTGACAACCTTAGTTTGAACCAAACCAAAAACTTTTTACTGAAGTTTATTCGCTGTCTACGTCATTGAAATTATTGATTGAAATTTTTAATGATGCAAACTCGTAAAAAACCGTAAATGTCTTACTTCTTGTGTCTAGGAAGTCTTGGGAAGTTTATCTTTAATTGTCTGGTGCTAGTTTGTGATGATTTTAAAACTGAACGTAAAAGCAGAATCAGCGGTTTAAAAAAGCCATTTTTTAAATGGCGGAAAGCGAGGGATTCGAACCCTCGAGCCCCGCGAAGGGCTGCCAGTTTTCAAGACTGGTGTATTCAACCGCTCTACCAGCTTTCCACCGTCTGTTTTATTGAAAAACGGTGTCAGTTACAAGGCTTTAGGTAATTGTTGCAGATCGTTATTAAGCTCGCGTGATGTCTTTTTTTAAGCAGCTATTTGATGATTGCTTTATTTCCCATGTAACTGCGAAGTACGTTCGGAATTTGCACACTTCCATCTTCGTTTTGAAAGTTTTCGAGTATGGCCACTGCGGTTCTTCCAACCGCAAGCCCACTTCCGTTCAGGGTGTGAACAAATTGTGGTTTTCCGCCGTCCTTCGATTTAAATCTAATATTCGCTCGGCGTGATTGAAAATCTTCAAAGTTTGAACACGAACTGATTTCCCGATATGTATTTTGGCCTGGTAACCAAACTTCTAAGTCATATGTTTTTGCTGATCCAAAGCCCATGTCTCCGGTACACAGAAGAATTTTTCTGTACGGAAGCTCAAGAAGTTCTAAAATTTTCTCGGCATGAGAAGTTAGTTTTTCATGCATTTCGTAAGACTGAGACGGGTGCGAAAACGTCATCAGTTCTACTTTGTTAAACTGATGCTGCCGAATCAAACCTTTCGTGTCTTTCCCGTGGCTGCCGGCTTCCGAGCGAAAGCAAGGTGAATACGCGCAGAAAGATGTTGGCAGCTGATCCTCGCTGAGGATTTCATCATAGTA
>JAYTHR010000420.1:0-3436 GCA_043732425.1 Bdellovibrionales bacterium | reverse complement strand
TAACGCAGGGAAACTTAACCCGATAATCGGGTCGCTATAGTGTATAACTATGAAAACACAAAATTCTGACCTCAAACAAAGAATCCGCGATCTGCAACATTTTGGTGAAGAAGGTGGAGTCGTACCTTCCATCGATCTAGCCGCGACCACTACTTTTTTAAATCCAAAAGATATGGAGAAAACTTTCCTCGGAGAAAAAGAGGGCTGCTACCTTTACAGTCGCCATTCCAATCCAACGGTGAATATGTTTTCTGCAAAAATGGCAGCCCTTGAAAGAACCGAAGCGGCGCTAGGAGTCTCTTCAGGAATGGCTGCCATCAGTTCAACGATCGAACAAATTATGCCTGAAGGCGGTGAAATTATTTCTTCACTGACTGTTTACGGCGGAACCTACGCCTTGTTCAAAAACATTTTCCCGCGTCAGGGAATTAAAACTCACTTTGTGGATATTGAAGATTTCGCCGCCATAGAAAAAGCTATCACGCCGCGAACAAAGATTTTATACACCGAAAGCATCAGCAATCCGCTACTTAAATTAAGTTCTCTGAGAAAGTTGGCGGATTTAGCTAAAAAACATAACTTAAAATTTATTGTCGATAATACATTTGCGCCTTGCTTAATTAATCCTGTCGAGCACGGAGCTGACGTGGTGATTCACTCCTGTACCAAATACATCTCGGGATCATCAGACATGATCGCCGGAGCTATCTGCGGCACTCAGGAATTTATTTCCCAGTTGATTGACGTGAATACCGGGGTTGTCATGCTGAAAGGCCCGGTCATGGATCCGCGTTCGGCTCATGAATTATATATGCGTTTGGATCATTTACCGATTCGCATAAAGGCTCATTCCGATTCAGCGTTATTTCTAGCTAAGGCTTTAGAAGAAAATAAAATTTCTGTTATTTATCCTGGCCTGAAATCGCATGTGCAACATTCGGACTACCAAAAAATGATTCATCCTGATTTCGGCTTCGGCGGAATGATGGCGGTTGAATTAGACTCTGCTGAAAAAGCGATGCAGCTAGCGCAGTCGTTACAGAATATTAAATTCGGATTGTATGCCGTTTCATTAGGTTTTTCTAGAACCTTGATGACCGTTCCCGCGATAACGACATCGAGCGAAATTTCTGACGCTGATCAAATTAAGATGAAATTAAAAAAAGGCCTTTTACGATTAAGCATTGGCTACGTCGGACAGGACCATATCATGTTAGAAAGATTTTTAGAAGCTTATCGTAAACTGCAGAACTAGGCCTTGCCGGATTAAGGTCTGGCTTCGGCCAATGACCTTTAGCGGGCCAGAGGCCCAAGCCGCTTGATATCAAAAATCCATTCGCTTTATAATAAAGAGATGCGAAGTTCGGGATTGCATGTCTGCTAAAATTGTCAAAGCTGAAGAACTTTCTGAATTAGAAGATTCAGATATTCTTAAAATGCGTTTCAAGAATATTACGCTGTCCGTTGCGGGAACTGAAGTCGAATCCTACATCCAACAACTTTACTCTGAGCTTAAGGCAAAAAACATCGATTTTCGCCCGCAGGTTTTTCTAGGGGATGAGTGGTTTAGTCCCGAAGGCATGAACGCTATTTCTGTTCCCTTTTATCTTGTTAATACCCGTTTAAAAAATTTAGAAAAAGCATTGATGCTTGAAGTGGAAGGCGCCGAACCTGAAAAATTTATGAAACTGCTGCGCCACGAAGCGGGTCACTGCTTTGACCACTGCTACCGTTTCTCAAAACGTAAAAAATGGAGTCAGGTGTTCGGCTCGCCCAATTTAGTTTACCAACCCGAGCGGTACCGGCCGCAACCCTACAGCAAAAGCTACGTGAAATATCTAGATCGCTGGTACGCCCAGGCTCATCCCGATGAAGACTTTGCAGAAACATTTGCCGTGTGGCTGGATCCCCAAAGTGACTGGAAGAAAGAATACCAAAAATGGCCCATGGCTTTAGCAAAACTCAATTACATCGAACAGTTAGCTATCGAAAGTAAAAAAATAAAAAACTTGGCAGAAAAAGGCCGGCTCCCGAGTGCCGTCGCTAACTTAACTTCGACATTAGAAAAGTATTACCAGAAGCGAAAGCGCGAAAATGCGGACGAATATCCGGATTTTTATGATAGTGATCTTAAAAAAATATTTTCGGGCGAAACACAGCTCGCCAAACGAGAATTTGCCGCTCACCGCTTTATGAAACGTCACCGTAAATTAATTGTCTCCACGGTGGCCTGGGCTACCAGCGAACGAAAATTCACCATCGATTCCTTAGTGAAACGCTTAACTGAACGCTGTGAAAAGTTAGAACTAAGATTAGGAAAATCAGAAAACCAAACGACCATGGAAGTAGCTAGCTTTCTAACAAGTCTTGTAAAAAATTACCTGTTCACCGGTAAATTTAAAAGAGAGGCCTAAATGAAATCGCTGAAGATACTTCTTTTATTTGATCTATCTGTAAATTTACCGCGCGAAGAATATGCTGAACACTGGAATACGCCCGACTGGAAATCTGAAAAAGACGTCAAAAGCACGATCACTAAACTAGGCCACGAAGTCATTCCGTTCGGAATTTTTGACGATATCGAACCCTTTCTAAAGATAGTCAAAGACGAAAAGCCAGATCTTGTGTTTAACATGAGTGAAGCTTTCAGTGGTAAGCGCGATTTCGAACCTAACTTAACGGCGTTGATGCAGTTGGTGGGTGTTCCTTTTACCGGCGCCGGTCCCATGAGCCTTCAGCTTTGTAAAGACAAAGGTTTAACAAAAATTATCTTAGGTTATCACCAGATTCGAACTCCGAAATTTATTGTGGCAAAAAAATCGCGACCGCTGCAGTCTTTAAAAAAATTTCAGTTTCCGGCTTTTATTAAACCGCTGCAGCTTGAATCTTCGGAAGGAATTTCGCAAGTTTCCTACGCGGAGAATGAAAAAGAAGCTTTGGCTCGCGTTAAATTTATTCACGAGCGATTAGGCGTCGATGCCATTATCGAAGAATTTATTGATGGCCGCGAAGTCTACGTGAGCATTCTTGGGAATGAAAAACTGAGCGTGTTTCCTCCGCGAGAACTATTTTTTAAACAGGTTCCCGATGATGAACCTAAATTTGCAACCTTTCGCAGTAAGTGGGATCAAGACTACCGAAAAAAATGGGGTATTGATTCGGGATGGATCGCCGATATGCCTGAGTCGACCCAAAAAAAAATATTTGAAGTGTGTAAAAAAATATACAGATTGCTACACATTCAAGGTTTTGGGCGCATTGATCTACGAGTAAAAGATGATAAAGTTTATTTTATCGAAGCCAATCCGAATCCCTCCATCGCCAGAAAAGAAGATTATGCCCTGTCGGCGAATAAAGCCGGGGTCGAATACGAAGACCTAATTGCTAAGATAATTTCACTTTCGTTAAGCGCCTAAAAAGTATGCGACATTAGCTA
>JAYTHR010000419.1:0-3455 GCA_043732425.1 Bdellovibrionales bacterium | reverse complement strand
CGGTGAGTCCCGATTTCGCATGGTGCTCGGTGTTCCACGCATCCATTTTATCTAAATAAATTTGCGGTTGCTTGATGACTGTTTCAAAAGCTTCGTATTCACGAAAATTTAAATCGGTGATAATGACGGCGACTTCGATCACGACTTCTTTGCTGATATCTAAGCCGGTCATTTCCATATCGATCCAGAATAATTTTTCAAGCGGATCACGTTTTTGCACGGTATTCACAGAGGGGTTTCCTAACTTTAGCCAAATTGATTGATGAAAGTAAGATAGCCGGATTTTTTGATAGAGGGGAGTCTTTTGACGGCAGTTTCCGATTTAAAATGCATTTTAAATATGCATTTGAAAATTAATTCTTGAAATTACCTGCAACTTCCCTATATTTAGAACTTCTTTTAACACACCGTACGGGGTGGTAGTTAAGTTGGTTATAACGTCCGCCTGTCACGCGGAAGGCCGCGAGTTCGAGTCTCGTCCACCCCGCCATTTTTCAATACCGAATATTCTTTAATGTGATCAATGACCCAGAAGAGCTGGCTATTACTTACTTGTTTTCTACGATTCAAAAAAGAAAACTCAAGATCGTCTCTCAAGAAATGAAATTAGAGAGTGAGAGTGATTTGTTAACGATATTTCCAGTGAATCTGAGGCTGAGGAATGTCTTAAACTTCTCGAGGCAAAATTTGAATCGAAAAAGATTCGCATTTTAAGAAGAATCACTTGGTAGCAAGAGTTCTATCACTTTAGCACTCTACTAGAAGAGTACACCGAGAAACAGAAAAACGTGCTCCTAATTCTTGGAAGAGCAACGTCCAATATCTAAAGCTGACCAGCCGGCAGTCTTCACACCGTGCGGCCACGGTGTGATATCCCGCAATTAATTCGCTGAAGCAGCAGCTTCGGGCGCGCGGCGCTCATGTAAATCATACCGGTCCGCATCCATCACTTTCGCCCAAGCGGCAATAAAGTCTTTGACGAACTTTTCTGAAGCGTCATCGGCCGCATAAACTTCCGCTAATGATCTTAGTTCCGAGTTTGAACCGAAAATAAGGTCCACGCGAGTTCCTGACCATTTTTGTTTTCCGGTTTTACGATCAATACCGACATACTCGCCAGGCACAGATGAGGGCTTCCACTCAGTCCCCATATCTAGCAGTTGGACAAAGAAATCATTTGTTAGAGTTGCGGGCTTGGCATTGAAATCACCGTGCTTCACGCTTTTGTGATTCGTATTTAAGGCGCGCATTCCGCCAACCAGCACTGTCATTTCTGGCGCCGTCAAATTCATAAGTTGCGCGCGATCAAGAAGCATTTCGGCCGCGTGAAGTCCCGCGCCCTCTTTGGTGAAATTACGAAAGCCATCGGCTGTTGGTTCTAAAACGGCGAAAGAGTCCACATCAGTTTGCTCTTGAGTGGCATCCACGCGTCCCGGAGTAAACGGAACCTTCACGTTATGTCCCCCTTTTTTAGCGGCTTCCTCAATCGCAGCGCATCCACCAAGAACGATTAAATCAGCCATCGAAACTTTCTTGGATCCTTTGTTAAAATTAGTCTTAATTTCTTCTAGTTTTGCTAACGCCATCGCTAAATCTGCGGGCTGATTCACTTCCCAATCCTTTTGCGGAGCCAAGCGGATCCGCGCGCCATTAGCGCCGCCACGTAAATCAGATTGTCTGAAAGTGGAAGCCGATGACCAAGCAGTATCAACTAGGCGCGGGATTGATAATCCTGAATTCATGATTTCTTTTTTAAGGGTCTCAATGTCTTCAGCACCGATAACGGGCCCTTGAGCTTTTGGCAGAGGATCTTGCCAAACAAATTCTTCCTTCGGAACTTCAGGTCCCAAGTAGCGAATGGCAGGACCCATGTCCCGATGGGTCAACTTAAACCACGCTTGTGCAAATGCTTTGGCGAAAGCTTTTGGATCCTGATGAAAACGCTTTGAAATAGCTTCATACTTCTTATCAAACTTCAAAGCCAAATCAGCCGTCGTCATCATCGGTCGGTGTTTACGGGAAGGGTCGTGTGCATCGGGAATCAGGTCTTTCTCTTCGCAATTCTTAGCAGCCCACTGATGAGCTCCTGCCGGGCTTTTAACTAATTCCCAATCGTATTTAAATAGCATATCAAAGTAGCCGTTATCCCACTGAGTCGGATTCGGTTTCCACGCGCCTTCAATTCCACTGGTCGTGGTATGAACGCCTTTTCCGGATTCGAAATTATTGATCCAACCGAAGCCCATGTGATGAAGTTCTGCACCTTCGGGTTCTTTACCAACGAGTTTAGGATCTCCAGCTCCGTGGGCTTTTCCGAACGTGTGTCCCCCCGCAACGAGTGCCACAGTCTCTTCATCGTTCATCGCCATACGAGCAAACGTTTCGCGAATATCGTGGCCAGAGCCAATTGGGTCGGGCTTGCCATCGGGTCCTTCTGGATTCACGTAGATCAATCCCATTTGCACGGCCGCTAAAGGATTATCCAATTCACGATCACCTTTATAGCGTTTGTTACCCATCCATTCCGTCTCGGAACCCCAAAATATATCTTCGCCAGGTTCCCAAGTATCGGGGCGTCCACCCGAGAAGCCTAAAGTTTTAAATCCCATCGATTCAAGGGCCGCGTTGCCGGCTAGAATCATCAGATCGGCCCAAGAAATTTGACGGCCATATTTCTTTTTGATCGGCCAAAGAAGCCGTCTGGCTTTATCTAAATTTCCATTATCAGGCCAACTGTTTAACGGCGCAAATCTTTGCCCGCCTGATCTAGAGCCGCCGCGACCATCAAAAGTGCGATACGTGCCGGCACTGTGCCAAGCCATGCGAATAAAAAATCCCCCGTAATGACCCCAATCTGCTGGCCACCACGCTTGCGAATCGGTCATCAGCTGATACAAATCTTTTTTTAAAGCTTGGTAATCCAGTTTCTTAAAGTCTTTGGCGTAATCGTAGGCCGCGCCCATCGGATTTGATTTCGTCGAGTGCTGATGCAAGATTCTTAAATTTAATTGCTCAGGCCACCATTGACGGTTCGAACGTGAATTGTTCGTCGTGTTTTCCACGCGTCCGGTTGAAAATGGACATTTACCTGTTGATTGAGTTGTTTCTGTTTCCATAGGGCTCCCTTTTGATTTTCGATAATGAAATTAGAAAGAGTTTCGAATTAAAAAGCAACGTGTTTCGGCTTAGATAATAAGACTCTATAATCTAAGTGAATCGTCGAGGCGCATTATAATTATATGATGTGTAAAAAAGTAGTCTACATAAGGCGCTAAAATCAGCACTAAATTAAGAACCTAAATTTGCTAAATGGTTAGTTTATTTACAGGCGAATCCCCTAAAAACCAATGAACACGATTTCAGTCGGAATTGAACTTGCATCGCTTTATTTCATGAAAAAGCAGTATTCATTTCTAATGTTTGGTTTGTTATTAGCCGGCTTCTTAACTGGCTTT
>JAYTHR010000418.1:0-3479 GCA_043732425.1 Bdellovibrionales bacterium | reverse complement strand
ACCTTCCAAAATTTTGCCTTTTTCGCGCTGCTTACTTTTTCTTTATTACTTTTACTTTCTATTTTTCAAAATCAGTTTTTTGGCTTTTTTATGACTCTACTGGCTTATTCTTGCGGAGGATTCGTTGAGTTAGTTTACCCAACATTAGGGTTAGAAAATGAAACAGAATTAGTGGAATTAAGACAAGTCCAGTCCGCGCAGTTTCAGAAATCCAGAACATAGTTTTACCAATAAATTTTCGACCGTGTTTATTTTCTTCATGAACTCTGGAATTTTCGTAATCTTGAAATCCATGCAAAAAAGCCCGGCGAAAAAAATGGGGAATTTTTCCAGATGTTGCATGAATAACTTCAAGCCTGGGATCAAACTGAATGGAAAAACCACATTTTCTAAGGTCATTCCCCAGAGATTTATCTTCGGCTCCCCATGACTTCAAAGTGCGATCTAAGTGATTTATTTTTTGCGGCTCTGAATAAAGGCAAAAAATCCCGCCCAGCAGTGGAATCTCGGCGGAGCCCGGATAGACATAACTTTGGACCCAGGCGTTCGCAATAAAATTATGCCCCCGTTGCAGGTAACTACTTGGACTTGGATTTAAATAACGCCCCACCCGAACCGTTTTAAAGTCATCACCCGCAGCACCGCGAATGAACTGGCAAGCATATGTTACGGTAGCGTCACTAAGTGTGCAGTCTGCATCAATAAATAATAGCCACCGCTTCGGGAACTGAAAAATGGCAAAAGCCCGGTCCTGATTTTTTGAATTACAAAATATAATTTCCGGGGTGTCGCTTTTTGAAAAAAAAATATTTTTTTGACACTTTTCAAAATCGTCGCGATTTTTTGCAAAAATAATAACGAGAAGTGGGCTCATCACTTGAGGCGTTTCAGCCAGACCTTAAGCAAGGTAAATAAAAAAGCGAAACCATCTTTAAAAACAGATAACTTCGATTCTCCGATGCGGGTTCGGTAATTAATATTAACGACCCGCTTTCGCCATCCCAGTTTCAAAGCAAATGCCGTAAGCTCGATGGAAAAATTAAGTCCATTGGAAGATAATTTTAAGACAGTATCTAGACAAGAAAAATTAAACACGCGCATTCCCGAACACATATCAGGAACCGAGTTTGTGAAAAGAATCTTTCCTAAGTACGAATAAAGAAGGTTTCCAGCGTTTCTTATCCCTGGCATTTGACTGTTTTCCTGAAGCCGATTTGTAAAAACCATTTGTAAATTTTCTGAAGTTGCCAGACTTAGCATTTCAATAAAGCTGTGAAGCGGATAGGTATTATCCAGATCAGCGAAGCCGTACCATTCGGCTTCGACAGCCGCAAAGCCCAACTTCAATGCAGCTCCATAGCCTTGCGTTTCGCAGGAAACCACGCAGGCACATCCATCTTCTAAGGTGTGTACTAAATCTTGAAGTAAAGCTTTTGAGCCATCCTTTGAATTATTATCCACAAAAACAAATTGTAATTTTAAAAATGGAAGCTTTTTGCTAAACAGAGAAGTGAAGGTTAGAACTTCAGTACGAAATGAAGGAATGACTTGTTCCTCATTATAACATGGGATGATAAGAGCAAAACTGGATTTCTGTCGCATACAGCGGTAGCCTATTACCCCATGCAAACAGAGTCCAGCGCAAACTATTTTTATCGCTATAAAATTGAAACCGATAACGATTTATCTGACGAAACAGTAGCGCGGCGCCTTCGAAAAATTGGATATTCTAGCGCTGAGCGAGTTCTTTTTGATTGGACCGACAATTTAAATTTTAATCAGGCTCTGCTGACCCAGTCTGAAACCATCACTACCCTTCCGAAGGCTCACCTAATTACCATTTCTCAAGCCCAATCCCACTCGATTTTTTTTCAAAACAAATCAGCAAACGATCTGCACATTCAGGTCAAAAACTCTGACGAAGTTTTCGCTCTAGATAAGTATTTGAATACTAGCGGTTCGAAGAAATCCTTTATTTCTTTGCATCTAGCACCGCTTCAAAAAGTTGATCTTTTTAGCTTCCAGCACGATTTCAACCACGTAAAATTTAAATTTCAATGCTACTTTTGGAATTTTAAAAGCTATAATAAATACCTCAAGAACAGTTTAACCACCGAGGACATTGGTCGGTTTTTTTCTGAGGCGAAAAACCTATCTTTCTTTAAACTTTTTAGCTCAGGTTATTTAGATAAGTTAGAAATATGGAATGATCTTATTCCTGCACATTATGAGCTCGAAGCCGATAACTACACGTCGTGGCAGTTTTCCATACCCGCAGCACCATCAATAGATATAAAAATCAGCGTGGTCATTCCTAGTTTTAACAACTGCCTTTTTTTAGTGAATGTCCTTCGCCATCTGCTAGACCAAGATACGCCTAAAAATTACTACGAAATAATCATTATTGAAGACGGTGGTTCTGATAACACATCTGAAACACTCAAATTATTGCTTCAAAATAATCAGCACCACGTGAATTTACGATTCATCTACTGGAGTAAAAACCACCCGCAAAAGGGCCCGCAGAATTTTTTTCGTGCAGGCCTTGCCAGAAATTTAGGGGTTCGCTACGCCCAGGCAGAACACATCGTATTTCTTGATTCCGATATCTTAGTTCCTAATGATTTTATTTCTGTCTGCCTCAGTGAACTTGCAAAGTCAGATCTGATACAATTTCAGCGCTTCCATATCCAGCAACGACACAGTCTACAAAACCCAAGTTATCATGCGATCCATCGTGATCTTCATACCTACATCGAAGAGAAAAGGTATTGGAGCCAATTATTTTTCTGTCAAAGCTGGGACCAATTAGAAAATCATTGGAAATATACCTGCACCTACGCTTTGGGGATTAAAAAATCTGATTTCTTAAAGTGTGGTCGCTTTAAGAAATATTATGTTTCTTACGGCTTTGAAGATACCGATTTAGGTTATGAAATGCACCGCTTGAATAAAAGATTCAAACTGATTGCGCGCCCTTTGTATCATCTGACAGCTTACGATAAGATGCAGTATCAAAATTCCCAGGCGCAGCGCCTGAATTTACTTAAAAAAACGGCACGGCTTTTTTTTCGTCAACACCTCGACTTAAATATTTTTCTAACCCTTAGAAATTTTTATCGCTTTGAAAAGTCTCTTTTTAAAAATTTGACCGATTTACTTTAATCTTTACAGGCGATCTCCACGAGCTATTTTCTTTTTTATTTCGGCATCAGACTTCGCCAGTAATTTGTTCCTAACTTCCGCGAGAGACTTCTCGATATTTTTAATGATGTACTTCAGAAAACCAAAGATATTTTTATTATTTTTATAGAATCCATACCAAAACACCACCGCTAAGTATCTTTCCATCAGCTGAGTCAAAAAACTAAGAGAATTATCGTGGGCCTTTGAAAGAATCTCTTCTGACTTTGCGGTAACGCCTGCATATCTTTGTACCGTGGCTTTCCCTTTTCCCTGCAAATAAAGCTTTTTCGTCA
>JAYTHR010000417.1:0-3490 GCA_043732425.1 Bdellovibrionales bacterium | reverse complement strand
AAGTTATTGAAATCCCCAATCTGATACAATTGCAAAAAAAGTCTTATGAGTCTTTCTTGCAAAAAGATATGGATCCAGATCGCCGCGGCGAAGACGGCCTCAATGGCGTTTTTAAATCTGTATTCCCAATCTCTGATTTCAATAACACCTCTTCATTGGAATTTGTAAGCTACACACTAGAGCCTGCAAAATACGATGTGGACGAGTGCCGGCAGCGTGGAATGACGTATGCGGCTCCGATCAAAGTCACGTTACGACTGATTGTATTTGATATTGATGAAGAAACAGAAGCTCGGAGTATCCGCGACGTGAAAGAACAAGAAGTCTACTTAGGAGAAATTCCTTTGATGACGGCTAACGGTTCTTTTATCGTAAACGGTACTGAGCGCGTTGTTGTTTCTCAGTTACACCGATCTCCGGGTGTGTTTTTTGACCACGATAATGGAAAAAATAATGCTTCTGGTAAGTTAATCTACTCTGCGCGTGTTATTCCTTACCGCGGTTCTTGGTTAGACGTTGAGTTCGATCAAAAAGACGTGATCCACGTCCGTATCGATCGTCGTCGTAAATTCCCAGTTACTATTTTATTAAAAGCCTTAGGCTTAAACGTCGAACAACTTTTAGAATATTTTTATGACCTTGATGAAATCGTGGTCAAAGGAAAATCTCTTTTCCGTAAACTAGATATCGAAAGAATGTCTGGTCAACGTGCGATTGCGGATATCCTAGATCCAAAATCAGGCGAAGTGCTGATCAAAGCGGGTCGTCGTATTACTCGTGCGGTCGTTAAAAAAGTTCAAGATTTAAAATTAACGGAAGTTGAAGTTCAGCCGTTAGATCTTGAGGGAAAAGTTTTAGCAAAACCATTAATCGATGAATCCACAGGTGAAATTATCGCGGATGCGAATAATGAACTGACGGCTTCAATCATTAAAAAAGCGGTTGCTGCGGGAATTGAAAGATTTTTCTTAGTATTTTTCGATGGTTTAACTGTAGGTCCTTTTTTAAGAAACACTTTATTAGTCGACAAAGTGGCTAACAAAGAAGAATCCCTGATTGAAATCTACAAGCGTTTACGTCCTGGTGAGCCTCCAGTTTTAGAAGCTGCAGAAGCTTATTTTAATCGTTTATTTTTTGATCCAGAAGCTTACGATTTATCTGAAGTTGGTCGAATTAAGATCAATCATAAATTCGGTATCTCGATGGAAGAATGCCCTCCAAGCTTTCGTGTATTAACTCACAAAGATATTTTATCAACCGTGAAGCACTTGATCGAATTAAAAAACGGTCGCGGTGTAGTTGATGATATCGATCACTTAGGTAATCGCCGTGTTCGTTCTGTGGGTGAGCTTCTTGAGAATCAATACCGCATTGGTTTGGTTCGTATGGAGCGCGCGATCAAAGAGCGTATGTCATTACAAGATGTTGAAACAATGATGCCTCATGATTTAGTTAACGCTAAACCGGTGAACGCTGTTGTTAAAGAATTTTTCGGATCTTCTCAGTTATCTCAGTTCATGGATCAAACAAATCCGTTATCTGAAATTACTCACAAGCGTCGTTTGTCGGCGTTAGGCCCCGGCGGCTTAACTCGTGATCGCGCGGGATTTGAAGTGCGTGACGTGCATCCGACTCACTACGGTCGTATCTGCCCGATCGAAACTCCCGAGGGACCAAATATCGGTTTGATCGCTTCTCTTTCGACTTACGCACGAATCAACAGCTATGGTTTCATCGAAACACCGTACCGCAAAGTTCAGGGCGGAAATGTTTCTTCTGAAATCCATTACATGTCGGCTCTTGAAGAGGGGGGACATCATATCGCTCAGGCGCCAACCGATGAAAAACAAAGTCGTGAATTACCAAACGGTAATTTAACGGTTCGTCGTGATGGTGAATACGAATTAGTTGACCGCGAAAAAGTGTCTTTGATGGACGTGTCTCCATCACAGTTGGTTTCGATTGCGGCTTCCTTAATTCCATTCCTTGAGCATGACGATGCCAATCGCGCCCTGATGGGTTCGAACATGCAACGTCAGGCAGTTCCATTAATTAAATCAAAAGCTCCACTTGTTGGAACTGGTGTCGAGCGTTTAGTGGCGCGCGATTCTGGAACTTCAGTTGTTGCGACAAATGATGGGGTGGTTGAAGATGTGGATGCGTCTCGTATCGTGGTTCGTCGTCTTGCAAAAGGTGGAGAACTTGGTGCCAACGTTGATATCTACAACTTAACAAAATACCAGCGTACTAATCAAAATACTTGTTTCAATCAAAAGCCGATCGTTAAAAAAGGCGATACAGTTTATAAAACAGATATTATCGCAGACGGTCCTTCGACAGAACTTGGTGAATTGGCTTTAGGTCAAAACATCACGGTCGCGTTCACTCCGTGGATGGGTTATAACTTCGAGGACTCGATCTTAATTTCTGAAAAGCTTTTACAAGAAGACACGTACACATCAGTACACATCGAAGAATTCGAATGTATTGCGCGTGATACGAAACTTGGAAAAGAAGAGATCACTCGTGATATCGCCAACGTCGGTGAAGAAGCTTTAAAGGACTTAGATACTTCAGGAATCATCCGCATCGGTGCGGAAGTAAAACCTGGTTATATCTTAGTTGGCAAAGTGACTCCGAAGGGTGAAACACAGTTGTCTCCGGAAGAAAAACTTTTACGCGCGATTTTCGGAGAAAAAGCCGGCGACGTTCGTGATACTTCTTTACGAGTTCCATCGGGCGTCTACGGAACCGTGATCGATGCGCAAGTTTACTCGCGTGAAGGTTCAGATCGTGACGAGCGTTTAGCTTCGATCTTAGAAGATAAAAAGAAGAAATTAGAAAAAGACTTAATCATCGAACAAAACGTTATCAAGAATAACGCGATTGAAAAATTGCGCGATATCGTTGTCGGTAAAAAGACAACTGGAATTCTATTAAATGAAGATGGAAGTCAGAAGCTTTTAAATAAAGGCCAAGACATCACTTCAGCTGACTTAGAAACAATTCCATTTGAATTATTAAGTTATATTCCTTTAGAGCAAGAATTAGAATTCCAGATCAATAAAATTATTGATGGAGCTCGTAATCAGTTAGACGCCGTAAAAATGGTTTTCAACGAGAAAATTGATCGCCTTAAAAAAGGTGATGAGCTTCCTCCGGGAGTCATTAAAATGGTTAAAGTTTACGTCGCTATTAAGCGTAAACTTCAAGTCGGTGATAAGTTCGCCGGTCGTCACGGTAATAAGGGTGTGGTTTCTAAGGTTTTACCAATGGAAGACATGCCTTACTTAGCTGATGGTACTCCGGTTGATATGGTTCTTAATCCACTAGGTGTTCCGTCTCGTATGAACATCGGTCAGATTCTAGAAGTACACTTGGGTTGGGCTGCGCTTAACTTAGGTAAACAGATCAACGAACATTTAGATAAATTTAACTCCGAAGCGTTACGTTCAAAAATGAAAGACATTTATGATGATTCAGAAATCAG